>CAYVYZ010000001.1:0-51794 GCA_964455875.1 uncultured Planctomycetia bacterium
TACCTATGAGGGATTGAAACGCTGAAAAAGCCCATTCGGCAATCTGAAATGTATCTCGTTGATAGAATACCTATGAGGGATTGAAACCTGTCCAAATCGCCAAGATAATAGTCAAACTCCTCCAGTTGATAGAATACCTATGAGGGATTGAAACCTCATTTAGGGCAAGCGTCAAGGACGAAGGGGCATGGGTTGATAGAATACCTATGAGGGATTGAAACGATTTTACAGCTTTCTCCAATAATTCCAGCGCCTGTGTTGATAGAATACCTATGAGGGATTGAAATTAAAAAGCCTTTCGGAGATGGCGAGGGTGTATAAGCCAGTATGAATTTACACACTTTTCTTGACAGGCCACCTTGAATTTCTATTAGATTTCCAAAAGTTTTTATGTTATAATTATGCCTTCCGGGCCGCTGGCTCAACTGGCAGAGCAACGGACTCTTAATCCGTCGGTTGCAGGTTCAAGTCCTGCGCGGCCCATTGTTCTTTTCAATACGAAAACCATTAACCCTAACAAGGCATATTGATTATACAAAAGCAACACCACTTGGATGTGATATGTCCTCTGGGCATCCCAACTGGCGTTGGGAATCACATACAAGTTGAGCGCGGCCCATTGTTTTGTATTATAGTTTTTAACCGGAGACTGTATGAGTTTTTTAGATATTTTATGGCTCTTCCTTATTTTCAGTGCTCTTCAGCCGGTACTGGCACAACGGTTACTTGAGGCAAAACGTTACAAGGTCTTAAGTATTATTGAGCGGAAACGTAAATCCCGTGTGATTACTCTTATTCACCGCCAGGAAACAATGAGTTTCTTTGGAGTTCCGATTTTTCGCTACATTGATATTAACGACTCTGAGGAGATAATCCGTGTAATTCATAATACTCCCGATGATACCCCTATTGATCTTATTCTTCATACACCGGGAGGGCTTGTTCTGGCTGCTGTTCAGATTGCCTATGCTTTAATGCGGCATAAAGCAAAGGTAACAGTTTTTGTGCCTTTTTATGCCATGAGTGGAGGAACATTTATTGCTCTTTCAGCGGATGAGATTGTTATGGGCGAACATGCTCTTCTTGGGCCTGTTGACCCTCAACTTGGTCAGTACCCCGCTGTCTCTATTATAAAGGCGGTTAAGCAAAAAAACGTCAATGACGTTGATGACAAAACTCTTATATTAAGCGATGTTGCTCAAAAAGCATTAAGCCAGGTTGAAACGCAGGTGTGCAAGTTGCTTAAGCGTAACCAGATGCCTGAAGAAAAAGCAAAAGAACTAGCCCGCACCCTTTCTTCCGGTAAATGGACGCACGATTATCCCATAACTTTCGAGGACGCCCGTAACCTTGGCCTTCCTGTTACCTCTGATATGCCGGAAGAGGTATATGAACTTATGGCCCTTCATCCACAACCTTTAAGAAGAGAACCCTCTGTGGAGTATTTGCCTTTCCCTGTACCTGGTCGGAACATAAAAAGGATAAAAGAGTGAGATAATATTTCCTTGGTTCCATCGGAATTATGAAGATGTGATTGTTGGCAAGATGACAATCCTGCGATAATATAACCATATAGTATGGTTGATTTTGAGTTTCTTGAACATACTGCGGATATTGCTGTTCGGGTTTACGCCCCCAGCATGGAAGACCTTTTTATTAGTTCGGCGAAAGTTATGTTCGGCATAATTACTGATTACGAGTCTTCTTCCGTCAAGAAACGAAACATTTACTTAGAGGCTAAATCCTGTGAGGATTTACTGGTGTACTGGCTAAATGAACTTCTCTCTCTTTTTTACTCTTACAATTTTTTGCCATATGCTTATAATATTAAGATAGGTAAAAAAACAACAAAGGAGAAAAAATATTTCCTAAAAGGTGAGGTAGAAGGAGAAATAGTACCATCTCCGGAGGTCAAGACAGAGGTTAAGGCGGCAACTTACCATGATATAAAAATAGAAAAAAACCATGATAGGTTTAAAGTTGATATCGTCTTTGATGTTTAGGTAAAACAGCGAGGTGATAGTAATGGCATGGGAAGGACCTTTAGAAAAAATCGGAGATTATAAGTATCGTATACCTGCTTCTTATAAAGAAGGGATGCGCGTGGATGGAGTTATTTATGCTGATGAGGAGTTACTGGGAAGCATAAAAGATGATAATGCACCAGAACAGGTGGCAAACGTGGCATATCTGCCAGGAATTGTTAAGTATTCTCTGGCAATGCCGGATATCCACTGGGGATATGGATTTAGTATTGGAGGAGTAGCAGCAACCGACCCTTCCAGAGGAGGAGTTATTTCTCCCGGAGGAGTAGGATTTGATATAAATTGCGGCGTGCGTCTTATTAAAACCAACCTCTCCCTTGAAGATATTAAAAACAAAATATCTACAATTGTAAACCGTCTCTATCAGGATGTGCCTTCCGGTGTTGGATCGAAAGGGGAAATAAAAATTTCCTATCATGAAGAAAAAAAACTTCTGGTTGAAGGAGCTAAATGGGCAGTCAAAAAAGGGTTTGGTATTGCCCATGACCTTGAAGTTTGCGAAGAAGAAGGGGCAATCGAAGGAGCTGACCCTGACGTCATATCAGAAAGGGCCTATGAGAGAGGTAAACAACAGGCAGGGACTCTGGGAAGTGGTAATCATTTCCTTGAGGTGCAAGTTATCGATGAAATTTTTGACAAAAAAGTAGCAGATAAACTTGGCCTATTCCCAGGACAAATAACAGTGATGATTCATTCGGGGTCTCGTGGTTTTGGCTATCAGGTATGTGATGACTACCTGCGAGTCATGATTAAAGCACTCGATAAGTATAATATCAACGTTCCTGATAGGCAACTTGCCTGTGCACCCATAGAAAGCCCCGAGGCAAAGAATTATATTGGCGCAATGAAAGCAGCAGCCAATTATGCCTGGGCTAACCGCCAAGTGTTAATGCATCTTGTCCGCCTAAGCTTTGAAAAAGTATTTTCCCAAAGCTGGCAGAATCTGGGAATGTATCTAATCTACGACGTTGCACATAACATCGCCAAGTTCGAAAAACACGTTGTTGATGGAAAAGAAAAACTTCTGTGTGTGCATAGAAAAGGAGCCACACGGGCTTTCGGACCAGAAAATATTGCATTACCCCAGAACTACCGGGATATCGGCCAGCCTGTAATAATCCCTGGAGATATGGGGCGTGCTTCCTATCTTCTTGTAGGTACTAAGAAAGCAGAAGAGGAAACTTTTGGCACAACCTGCCATGGAGCAGGACGGCTAAAGTCTCGCCATGAGGCACTCCGCACAATTAAATTTGATACGCTTATTGAAGAACTTAAACAGAAAAAAATAGAGGTACGCGCAAAAGGCAAAAAAACCATTGTAGAAGAAGCTCCTCAGGCTTATAAAGATGTAGAAAAAGTTGTAGATATTGTGCATAGCTGTGGAATATCACTTAAAGTATGCAGGATGAAACCACTCTGCGTAGTTAAAGGGTAGAAATTGAAACCTAGATTGCCTTTTTCAATAAGGCTATCTTCAATAATATTTGCCGCGTCTTTTCTCTTATTATTCTTACTGGAAGGACCGCCAAAGAATAAATTATTTCCCAACAGTTCCCTAAGTTATTTTATACCGCCTGACCTGCTTATTAATGACAGCTGGTACGAAATAGACTTTGCCGGTGAATTCATAGGATACTGTCATTACCTTGTAAAAAGAAGTACAGCTAAAAACAACAAAGATGGATACATCTTAGAAAACAAAATCAGCTTAAAAATACCCATGCTGGGCAAAATAGAAAGCTTTGACTTAGATACAAAAATAGTTCTTAAGAAAGATTACTCGCTCATTAACGCAAAAATAAATTTTCAATCAAATAAATATTTTCTCAGAGGAAACATCGATAAAGAGAACAGCAAGATATTCAGGCTAAACATAGAAACCCCCACCCAAAAAACAACCCATTATATAGATGCATCCAGTAAATTTATCAGCACTTCTTTTATGCCATTTATATCTAACTATCTTCCTTTAAATAAGAAGACGAAGCTTAGTCTATTTGACCCCCTTACAAATAGAGAAATCACCATATACCTCGAAAACAAAGGATATAAAAACATACACATAAACGGAAAGGAAAAAAAAGCTGTGGAAATATCCCTCAATATAGAAAATATAGAAGGGAAAATATACACAGACACTAAAGGACATCTTTTGCAACAAGAAATCCTTGGCCTTAAGTTCATAAAGAAAGAGCCTCAGGAGCTATTTAAAAAAACTTTTCCTAAGACACGAAAAGACCTTATTAATAATTTTACTATTGTCGTTAGGAATATCCCCTATAAAGAAAGAATCAAAACTTTAACATTAAAAATAAACGGTCTCGATATAGATAAACTTCCTCAAAAACCTAATCAACACATTGACAAATATAGACACACAGTCACCATATCCAAAATAGTGCCAAAGAACATACTTACTATTCCCATAGAGAAAGATAATCTTTCAGATTATCTCAAAGAAGATGCTTTCATTAAATTCAATCATAATGAAGTAGAAGAAACTGCAAAAAAAATAGTTGGAGATGAAACCGACCCTCTTAAGATAATAAGCCTTCTGTTGAACTGGATAAATACTAACATTAAGAAAACTCCCACTGTATCTATCCCTAACAGCCTGGATACTTTAAAGATGAGACAGGGTGACTGTGGAGAATTAAGTGCACTATTTGTTGGTTTCTTAAGGAGTTTAGGAATTCCCTCTTATGTCAATATTGGTTTGGTATACCTTAATTCTAGATTCTTCTACCATGCCTGGGTATCTGCTTTTGTAGGAGAATGGATAGATATAGACCCAGCATTAAACCAGCCTATAGCAGATGCTACACATCTTACCCTGAGAAAAGGCCTAAAAGGACAATTTGAAATATTGGAATTTATTGGTAAGATAAAAATAAAAATATTGAATTGTTCTTACGAAGAAAATGATTAAAACAATTTCCTTAAGCAAACATTTCAACAATAAGATAGCATTAGATAACCTAAATCTTCATATTAAGAAAGGAGAGTTTTACTGTCTTTTAGGGCCAAACGGCGCAGGCAAAACCACCACTTTAAAATTACTTACCGGTCTGATAAAACCTACAGAAGGTAAAATATATGTAAATGGCCTAGATATTGCAGAATGCCCTTATCGCACAAAAGAAATAATGGGATTTATACCGGACTCTCCTTTTGTATATGAAAATCTTACAGCAAGGGAATTCCTTACCTTTATAGGGAATATTTTTAACATAGAAAAGAAAATGTTAGATAAAAAAATAGAGGAATATTTTAATCTTTTTGGTATAAAGCCATATGAAAACTATCTTTTGAGCGAATACTCTCATGGCATGAAACAAAAAATTGTATACATATCAAACTTTCTACACAATCCGCAGGTTCTTTTTATCGATGAGCCACTTGTTGGACTTGACCCTCAGTCAATCTACCTCATTAAAAACATTCTTTTGGAAAGGGTAAAAAAGGGATTAACCATTTTAATGTGCACCCACATACTTAATATAGCAGAAGAACTAGCTGATAGAATAGGTATTCTATACGAAGGCAAACTCATTGCCGAGGGAAACTTAGAAGAGCTGCGCAATAATGTCAATAAAGAATCCTTAGAAGAAATATTCTTGACACTTACAAAAGCTCATCATACTAACTTTAAAGACAGCACTTAAATCAAGTGTTAAATGTAATCTATTTTAAATTAAAGTCCTTAAAAAACATAATACTTAAATACTTTCTCTCTTCGCCATTTTACTGTCTACTTGCACTCTTCTTTTACCTTACAGCAATAGTGGTGGTTTATCTCTCAATATGGGGAGGACTTAAATTCATTACCGGCTTAGGGGCACTGGGTTCAATTATTATAAAACGTCTAATATTTCTTATGTTCTTTATTCTTTTCTTTATGATGTCTGTGAGCTTTTCCGTGATATATTATACATCTTCGTTTAGAAGCAAGGAAACTTCGTTTCTTCTTACCTTACCATATCTTTATAAAGAGGTCTCTTTTCTTAAATTCATGGAATCTGCTTTCTTTACAGGGTGGATACCTCTGGGAGGACTAATCCTTTTCATCGTTGCATACACAAATATAAATGGGCTCTCCGCTGTCATACCTCTGTTGTCTATCTTCTATCTCATTCCCTTTATACTCATAGCCTCTTCATTGGGTTATCTGTTGTGCATATTCGCCTTAAAATTCTTTAGCTTAAAGAAAGCCTTCGTCATTAGTGTTCTCTTTGTAGTAATCTCTATATTTGTATGGCACCCTCTAAAAACTACACATACAAACATATTTTATTTTCTTTCGGAAGAGATTCTTTTCTTTAAAATATCTCAATTGTGGTTTATTCCCTTTTCTTGGCCAGCGTGGATAATCATTGATTTAGAGAATGGAAAATTTGTAAATGGCTTCATCTTCCTTCTTAACTTATGGGCTTTAACTATACTTATCATGAATAGTATCTACTTCTATGGAGGGAATATCTTCAAGCAGCTCTTTCTTAAATACTCTGTACCTACCCATAAACGCCTCTATAAAGAAGGTCTGTTGGATAAGTTGCTTTCACTAAAAATACTACCCCACAATATTACAAATTTCATCATCAAAGATATAAAGCTATTTGTAAGAGAACCTACCCTCTGGCTACAATTCTTAATATTCTTCGGCCTTATGTTTTTCTATTTCATAAATATTAAGCGTTTTTCTTATAACCTCCTGTCAGATGTATGGAAAAACCTTATTGTGTTTCTTAATACTTTCAGTGTTCTATGCATAAGCTCTGCTTTAAGCATAAGATTTGTATTCCCCCAGTGGAGCTTAGAAGGCAAAAGCTACTGGATTCTGAAATTAAGCCCTGTAAGCACTGAAAGCATACACTTAGAAAAATTCATCCTTTCATCTGTTATTCTTTTGCCAATCTCCATAATACTTATCTATATATCAGACAGAATGTTAGAAATAAATCCTGAAGTATTTCTTTTAACTATATGGATAGTAGCTATCTCAACTATCTCTCTTATCTGTTTTTCTTTAGGCTTAGGCGCTTACTTTGCGGATTTTAGAGCAGCTTCCTATCTAAAAGCAGTAGAAAGCTTTGGAGGGTTTGTTGCCCTTATTATAAACTTTAGCTATGTAGTAATAACAGTTTTCGGATTTACTCTCCTTAACCATCTTTTTATTGTAAAAAATATTATGAGTTTAAAGAAGTATATAGTTTATATAGTAGGATTGTGGAGTATCGCAAGTATACTTCTGTCCCTTATAATAACTTATGTCGGAGTAAAGAAACTAAAAGCTAAAAACTATTAAATAGAGAAAGACAAAACCTATTTAGACAATGATAAGATTTTTTCTTCTGGTTGTAATTTTTCCTTTTTTATTGCTTAACTTGGCTTATACAGCAAGCATTCAAGAGGATATAACTGCTTCTGATAAAATATTAGTTATTGCACCACACCCTGACGATGAGATATTAGCAACTGGAGGTATAATACAGAAAGTTATCAAGAAGAAAGCTGCAATAAAAGTGGCGTATATCACAAATGGAGAACACAATCTTTTGTCTTTATTCCTGCGTCACAAACTTTTTCTAAAGGACAGAAAAAGAGTTATTGGACTGGGAAAAGTAAGAAAAAAAGAATCCATAGATGCCTGTGAAGTCTTAGGCCTCAGTCAGAAAAATCTAATATTTTTGGGTTATCCTGACTCTGGCATATTAAATATATTTCTAAACCACTGGGGTAGCCAGAAACCTTTCGAAGATTCCCTAAGCCAATTAGCATACACAAGAGAAAGAGGAGGAATACCTTTCTCTGCTTCTTACAAAGGAGAAAATATTTTAAAAGATTTAGAAACCATAATTATAAACACAAAACCTACTAAAATATTCATTCCTTCTCCTTACGATACAAATGAGGACCATATTGGCAGTTATCTGTTTTCTAAAGTGGCTTTGCTGTCTTTAGAGAAAGTTGTTGCCCCAAAGGTTTATCTATATATCGTTCACAGGGGATATTTCTCTATCTTCGAAAGACACAGTTACGAAACATATATGAATCTTCCTCAAAAGGCAAATCTCCCCGACAACTCTTTGGTAGTGAACCTCTCTCACCAGGAGAAACTTAAGAAAAGAGAAGCAATATTAAGATTTAAAACACAGATGTACTGCAAAAAATTCTTGCTATCTTTCGCGCAGAATGAAATATTTAATGAAGAATTGCCGCCGGTAGTTCTTGGTGAGAGGCAACATATAATAAGAACCATTAGAGAAAGAAAGAAAACTATAGCAAGAATAATCTTTACTTTAGAAAATAATCTATTAAAAGGGGAAATAGTATTTATAAAAAAAATAGATATTAAAGAGGCAAAAGGGAAAATATATCTATTTGGATATAAAAGTAATGTAAGATTTGAGAAAATGCCTAAAACATATTTAAGCTTTAGAGAAAATAAGTGGAACGTGTATAATCAGGACAAAAAGATAGTAAAGACAAAAAATCTCTCATTTAAAATTAATGAAAACAACTGCATATTCACAATACCTATTACCCTAGTAGGTGAGCCGGATTATATATTCATATCAATGGATATGTCATTATCACATTACAATGTGTATTTGCCATGGGAGTTGATCAAAATCCAAAAATTTCCTTTAGGACATAAAATAAGCGAATAGGAAGATAAATAAAATATTGACAAATATAAATGATTTGCTATTATAATTTCTATCATGGTTGCTATAACGCTGATTATTATAGGCGTATTAACACGGCTTATTCCCCATAGTGCTAATTTTTCTCCTCTTGTGGGAATAGCCCTATTTAGCGGAGTATACCTCAACAAAAAGCACGCCTATTTAATCCCTCTGGCCATCTATGTACTGTCTGATATCATAATAGGGCTGCATTCAACCATACTTTTCACATGGGGCTCTATTTTACTTATATACTATTTGGGCAGTAAGTTAAGGAACCATAAGACAGTAGGAAATATAGGACTCTATACCATCGTTTCCTCAATACTTTTCTTCGTTGTTACAAACTTTGGAGTATGGCTCTTAGGATGGTACGGTTACTCTTTAGAGGGCTTTATTAGATGTTTTATGCTCGCCATCCCATTCTTTAGAACATCCCTTTTGGCGAATTTTATATATGTAGGTTTATTGTTTGGCACATACGAATACTTTCTAAGGAAATTCAAGCTTCCCAAAGAAAGTATCGCTTTTTAAAAACCACCCTCTAAAATCTGGAGGTTAAATGTTTACCTATGCTTATGGCTTCCCACGTTTAGGAGAAAACAGAGAATACAAAAAGTTTATCGAAGCATTCTGGAAGAATAAGCTTACTGAAGAAGAACTAACGTCACAACTATTAGAGCTTGAACAAAAACGCATTTCAACATACAGAAGCTATATAGAAAATTTCCCCTTGGGAGAATTTACCTTCTATGACAACATCCTTGATACTGCTCTTGTGTTTGGCATATACCGTTTCCGCAATCTTAATCAATACTACTCTTACGCTCGAGGAAAACATGCGCTAGAGTTGAAAAAATACTTCAATACAAATTACCATTACATTGTTCCAGAAATGTCCCGCCACACAAAATTTTCCCTTCAATGGAATAAGCCTCTTATATATTTTAACAATTTCTTTTTATTTCGCGATATGCCTGTATTCTTTATTGGACCTTATACCTTAATCAAACTAAGTCGTACTAAAGAGAAACTAGACCGTCTACTAAACAAACTCTCTGAATGGTATCTTCGACTGTTTAATGAACTCTCTAGAGAAGGAATAAAAATTATTCATTTAGAAGAACCTGCCTTCTGCTTCGACACTACACAAGCAGAAGTAAAATCTATACTTAAAACATACCGCAAGATTCTGAGCGCTAATATTAAGATAAACCTCATTACTTATTATGAGAGTGTAGATTTTCTGCCTAAGCTCTATGAACTTCCCTTTTCTGGGATAGGACTTGATTTCATATCAGGTGTAGACAACTTAAAGATCTTAAGAAAAAATCGCTTCCCCAAAGGGAAAAAACTTATATGTGGAATAGTTGATGGTAAAAGCCCACTTCGGGCAGACATTATGGGTCGAATCAAGTTCCTCGAACATATTAGAAAGACTGCCCGGCTAAGTGAAGAACAGATAATGATATCTAACAGTTGCCCCCTTTTCCACCTTCCCGTCACTATAGATAACGAAAAAAACTTAAATCTATCTATAAAAAATAAATTAAGCTTTGCAAAAGAAAAACTCTACGAACTACATCTAATTAAAGAAGTATCAGAGGGGTTGGTAAAAGAAGCAGAAAACTGGAGTAGAGAAGTTACTGAAAAAAGCGTAAAAACCACAAAAAAAATGTTTTCTGTAGGTTCTCTCAGCAATACCGAATTCCGCAAGAGAAAAAAGCTCCATAAGAAATTTTTTAATCTGCCGATTTTCCCTACAACAACTATCGGTAGTTTTCCACAAGATCTTGAACTGCGCAGAATGCGTCGCCACTATCGTCGTGGCCTTATAAACCAAAGACAATATGACGAGTTTATAAAATCACGAATAAAGAATTTAATTGCTTTCCAGGAAAAAATTGGGCTTGACGTTTTTGTACACGGAGAATTTGAACGCTCTGATATGGTAGAATTTTTCGCACAGAAGTTGAAAGGATTCTCCACTACAGAACGAGGGTGGGTAATCTCTTATGGAACAAGGGTGTATCGGCCTCCTATAATTCATTCTACTATACAGCGTGTATCTCCGTTAACCATGAAGGAAATAGCCTTTGCACAGTCACTTACCTCTAAGCCTGTAAAAGGAATCTTCACAGGGCCGGTAACAATAATTGCTTGGAGTTACAACTTACGTCGTGATCCAATATACAAGATAGCCTTTGAACTGGCGAAATCTTTGAACGAAGAAGCAAAGGATCTGCTAAAAAACAAGATCAACTTTATCCAGATAGACGAACCAGCAATAAAAGAATATGCTCCTATAAAAAGAGCAAAACGCAACTTCTATTTCAGCTGGGCAATAAAGGCATTCAATATGACAGCTAAACTGCCCCCACAAGCACAAATTCATACTCACATGTGCTATTCTGATTTTGGAGATATAGTTGACTGGATACTGAAGATGAATTTTGATGTGATAACTATTGAAGCAGCAAGAGAAGAAGCAAAAATAATTGATAACTTTAAACGCAAAAAGTTTTACCGTCAGATAGGACCAGGCATCTGGGATATTCACTCTCGTTATCCAGCAAATATTAAAAGGATGGAAGAAGTCTTACGCAAAGCTATAAAAATATTTGGCAAAGAAAACGTATGGCTTAACCCGGACTGCGGCCTTAAAACACGCGACTGGCCGGAAGTAACAACGTCTTTAAAACGAATGGTAAAATTAGCTATAAACTATCGTAGAAAAGCCACAAAAGTTAAGAAATGAATCGTCTCGTATTTATTATTATTGGAAGTTTTCTTCTTTCAGGATACACTTATACTATCTCTCAAGACACAGGAGACTTTAAAATAATCTACCCTCGCCAGGACATACGAGTAGAAAAAGGTGAAACACTTAATATTAAATGGCTAAACTATTCCTATAGTGCACGAAATATATCTCGCTTAAAAATAGAACTGTGTAAGGATAAAAAAACTGTAGCTACCCTTGCAGAAAGGATTATCAACAATGGTTACTACGAAGCTAAAATTCCAGACAATATACAACAGGGGAAATATCAAATAAAAATAACAAGCATCAACGCAGAAGCATGTGTTTTCAGTGAAACCTTCTATATAATTCCCCCCATTCCCATTACCATCATAACACCAGACAAAGACACAACATGGAAAAAGGGTAAAACCTACACTATCCAATGGAAAACAAAAACCCCACAACAAGAAGCAAAGGTGTATATTAACCTTTTCAGACAGCAAGAAGATAAAAGGCTAACCTCTCTTGCAAAGATAGCAGACAACGTCAACAATACAGGAGAATTAAAGTTTTCTGTGCCAACCGATTTGCCTGATGGCACTTATGTATTAGGAATCCGTTTAACTACAATTAGCGAAATAAAATACTCTTCTCCTTTCAAAATTAAAGGAGAAGATTAATCTTTCAATAAATTGTTCTTGACGTAAGAATAACTATGTTGTATAGTTAATTCTGCTCTTTAAATTGTTTTAGAGAAATAATTTTTTCGGTGCCTAAAAGGCTTAAAAGGGAACCCTGTGCTTTGTGAAAACAAAAAATCAGGGGCTCTCCCGGAGCTGTAAAAGGGGACGAAACTTGCTATTCCTGTCTTCTTAAAAGAAGACAAGGTGAAGTGCCACTATCCTAAAGGATGGGAAGGCGCAAGGAATAGGATGATCCTTAAGCCAGAAGACCTGCCGAAAAAAGATAACCTTTAGGTATGCGCAGGACATAACCTAAAGATTTCTTATCTTAAGGGTAAAGAAATCAGGGTGCAACCCTATACCAGAACGGTATAGGGTTTTTTTATTTAAAGATCTGTTAAAAAGGAGGGAACTGTGTCTAAATATGTTATTGCTTCTGCTATAACAATTGCAATAGCTCTTACCTGTTACAGCCAAGAAAACATTGACTTAGGAGAAATAGTGGTGACTCCCTATTATGGAGAAGAAAGTAAATCAATTTATACTGTACCGTACAGTGCCAAAAAGATTACAAAAAAAGAAATAGAGAATAAAGGCGCTACCAATGTTCTTGAACTATTAAGAAGTCTTTCTGTTATAAACATAAGCGACTGGTATGGGACAGGTATAAAAGCTAATGTCGACCTTATGGGATTTGGCGACAATGCTCTCTCCAACATTCTTATTCTTATAAATGGGCGTAGAGTAAATGATATAGATTTAAGCGGGATTGATTGGACACAGATACCCCTTGATAATATAGAGGAAATAGAAATAATCAAAGGAGGAGGAGTTGTCCTCTACGGAGATAACTCTTCTGGCGGAATAATCAATATAATCACTCACAAGCCACATAATGCCCCTTTTAAACTTGAGATAAAAAGCGAAGGAGGAAGTTATTCTTATGAAAAAGAATGTATTTATCTAAACACAACAATTAAAAAGTTGTCATTCTCATCCTACGCAGAATATTTCTCAACGAACGGATACCGCAAAAACAGCCATTATCGCTCCCGATACGCAAATATAAATCTCTACGGAGAAATTGACAACAGTACCAGCTTAAACCTTGAGATGGGACATCATCATTACTACTATGGACTGCCTGGCGCAATTTATGAAAGTGACTTATCTTCGGGGTATACTCGCAGGGACTCAAAATATCCCAACGACAACTCACATATGGAGGACAACTATCTCGCAACTTCACTAACGCACAAAATTTCCCCATCTAAAAAATTAGTAATGGACATTTCCTATCGCAACAAAAACGGCGTGGACAACTGGTTAAGCTATGGAGGATGGAACTCTATTGTTGACAAACATCTTACAAACATAAATATAACAAACCGGCTATTCTTAAAGTTTGATACGCTAAAGGTAACACATAATTTAATAGGTGGCATAGAAATATTCCGTGGTGATTTCAGCGCTGATACTGATGATCTATCTATATTTAACTCTGATAACTCTACAGATATTAACAGAAACTATTATGCACTCTTTATAAATGACAATGCTTTCCTCACTCCACACCTTACAGTTAATCTAGGGGGGCGCATTCAAAAAGAAAAATTTGATTTTGACTACTATTCTGCTTCTCTTACCGTCGATGATAGGCTTAATTTCTATGAGGAATCATACGAAGCAGGCATAAACTACCAGATTAACAATAACAACTTTTTTATAAACCTCTCCCGAGGATTCCGCATTCCCAAAACTGACGAATACTTCAGCGCTTTTGCCAGCCCACCGGTAAACAAGAATCTAAAACCTCAAGTATCAAAAACAATAGTTGCAGGACTCAATACAAATCCTACAAACAAAATTAATGTAAGTATTGACTTTTTTATAATGCGCATCAACAATGAGCTTTATTATGACCCTTTAACTTTTTCTAATGCCAATTACAAAAAAACCACACATAAGGGGTTGAACTTAAATATTAAGTTTACCTTATCTTCTTCCACAGAATTATCTTTAGGATATAGAGCTACGCAGGCAAGATTCAGAAAGGGGCCTTACAACAATAAAGAAATACCAGCTGTTCCTCATTCAAAATTAAACATCTCTTTTAACCATAAATTTCCTAAAGGGATAAGCATAAATATTGATACTGTATATCGCAGCAAAACATACTTGATTAATGACCTCAATAACTCTCTAGATAAACTGAATAGCTTCTGGGTGACTAATGTAGGGCTGCAATATAAAAAGAAAAACTTAGAGTTTTATGTTAGTATAAGAAATATCTTTAACGAACAATACAGCGAATACGCAGCTACTAACTCTACTGCTACAAAAAAAGCTCTTTATCCTTCTCCTGAAAGAAATTACTTGTGGGGGGTAAAAATACGATTCTAAAACCTATATGTACTATACCCATTGTCAACTAACATTTTTCTCTTTTTGATATTTTGTAAAGAACTGATAAGGAGCTAAATAATTTAACCCTCGCTTGCGGGAGAAAACCTTAAAGAAGCATTTTAGCCTTCTTAATAGATATTTCTCATTATTGAAACTGTTGCCTATCTTTTCATATAATACGATTTCTAAAACCTATATTTCTTGCCATAATATAGTTTATAAGATAAAATAAATTGATGAGACTTCTTAAAAAAGAAATTTCACCAAAAATAGCCTTAAATATTACCCTTCTTTCCCTTGTCATTTTATCTATTATATTTCAATACATCTCTCCCACATTGTACAGTATAGATGGATACTACCATATAAAACTAGCTTCTTTAATAAGAACTAATGGTTTTTTCCGCAACTTCTGGTGGGCAAGATTCTCTGTACTTGCTAACTATTTCGGCGACAAAGACTTAACACTACATATAATCGCTATGCCATTTACTTGCCTGGGAAACCTTAAGCTTGCCGCCAAGGTAACTGTTGCATTCATCAATATTCTTTTTTTGTTATCACTTGCTTTTGTGATAAGAAAATACCTTTCTTATCCTTTAACAGCTATTTTTATTTTTCTTCCTTTTCTCATCCCGTATTTTCTCCTTTACTATGTAAAATTAAGGCCTACTAATATAGTAACGATAATAAATATACTTGGGATAACCTTTCTTATGGAAAAGAAATGGAAAATAGTTTTCCTCCTGTCCCTCATCTACCCTCTATCCCACATTTCTTTTCCTCTTATTATCTTCTTTGCTATTCTCTGTGAGACAGTAAGGTACTTATACTGTAAGGAATTTTTCTTAAGAAACATATACGCTGCAATTCTTGGTGTGTCAATGGGGTGTGTGTTCCATCCTTACTTTCCTAACAACCTTCTGGTTTTCTATCTTAATGCAATACTTGTTCCTTTCTATATGTTTCTTAATAAAAAAATTTTCTTTGGGGTAGAACTGCTTCCTATAAATACAAAAGCAGTGCTTTTCTTCAATTTCTGTGCCATAGCATTACTGGCCATAACGGTATGGCACAAAATGATAAATAGGTTGAAATTGAGTTTTTCTACTATCTTTTTATTTACCGTAACAAATGTTTATATCCTTATGGGGTGTATAAGCACCAGATTCTGGTATCCAGCAGATATTTTCATTATTATATTTACGGCATCATACCTAAGAGACTTTCTAGCACACCACAAGCTTAAAATTACCCCCAGAAAGCAAAGAGTGCTCATTACCCTTTTTATATGCTCAGTGATAGTACTGTGGGGGTTTTCCGCTTTAAAATTTACACAATATCTCATCGTAAATACCTCAAGAAACACCCATTATGAATTAGTGGGAAAATGGATGAAAAAGAATATACCACCAAAAGAGACTGTATACCATGCTTATTTTAGCGACTCTCCCTATTTCTTTTTTATGAATCCTAAAAATAGGTATATTTTAATACTCGACCCCATATTTATGGTCTATTATAATAGGGGGTTATATAACATCTATAGAGATATTACAGATGGAAAATACAAAAATCCCCATCGGCTGATAAAAAAGTACTTTGACGCCCTATATGGTTATACACGGAAAGATACTAACCTTTACAATATGAACATAAAAAATAATCCTCATTTTAGAATTCTTTATGAAGATGAAAAAGGTATAATTTTTAAGATTAAGGATAAATCTAATACTAACAGAGAGAAGCAAAAATACAAAAATGAACAATCAAACAAATAGCTGGTATCTTGCTTTATCTATATCTTTGCTGTTGCATATGGCAGCTCTTGTAATCATCCCGCGAATGGCCCTAAAAGAGACTTTTAATATAAAGAATACAAAACCAAAAGATATAGAAATTATAACAGCGCCCCTTAAAGAAATTCCCTATAAGAAAGAAATAACCCGCAATAAACCGCTGAACACAATAAAACCGCCTCCTTACATAAAAAATCTAGCAAAAAAAATAACCATAGAAAACAAAAAATCAATTGCTATGGAGAAACCTAAGATATTGGATAATACCCTTAAAAGTATTGTCCTTGCAGGTCTGCCAAAAGAAAAAGAGCTTAAAAAAAACCCCGCTTACATGGATTACTATCACTTGATAAGAGAAAAAATAAGAGCTAACGCTTATCGATATTATAACTCTCGTTCTCAAGGACAGGTTTTTTTAACTTTTATTGTGTCAAATACTGGAAATCTACAGGAAGTATACCTAAACAGTGCCTCTTCTGAAAACGAAGAGCTAACAGAAATTGCCTTAAAAAGTATAAAAGAAGCTGCTCCTTTTCCGCCGTTCCCTCCCGAGCTAAATTACCCGCGCCTCCAATTTAATGTTTCTATATATTTCAAAAACAATTGACATTAATGGCTTTGGTGTTATCATAGTAAAAGTTGAGGGCAAAATGACAAGAAAACCTATAGTAGCAAATCAATTTTACACTGCTGACCCTCAGAAACTAAGAAAAACTATCGAGGGGTTTAGAAATAAGGAAAGCTCTAAGATAGATGCTAAAGGAATAATTCTTCCTCACGCGGGATACATATACTCAGGCAAAGTGGCTACCGTAACAGTAGAGAAAGTAAAACCAAAAAATAAGATTATAATCTTAGGGCCAAACCATACAGGTTTAGGGAAACCTTTTAGTCTATTCGCTAAAGGAGAATGGGAAACTCCTTTTGGAAAAATAAAGGTAGATGAAGAACTTAGCCAGAAGATACTTAATAATAGCAACTTAATTGAAGAAGATTACGCGGCACACTCACATGAACATTCTATAGAGGTTGAACTTCCTATTCTGTATTATTTTTTCGGTGAATTTAAATTTGTTCCTATTATATGCACTGCAACAGATTTAGAAACATATCGCAAAGTGGCATACGATATATTTAAAGCAATAAACAACAAAGACAATACTCTTATTGTGGCAAGCAGCGACATGACCCATTACGAAGAAGACTCACAAGCAAGGAAAAAAGACAGTATTGCCATAGAGAGTATAATGAGGCTTGACGAAGAAAGCCTATTAAGACAAACGCAAGAAAATAATATATCTATGTGCGGCATAGCACCCGTATGCACTCTTATTGCATGCTGCAAGTTATTAAAAGCTCATAAAGCAACTGTAGTCCTTTATCAGACAAGTGCAGATGCAAGTGGTGATTACTCATCAGTAGTCGGATATTTAGGGGCTGTGATTCATTAGAAAGGAGAAGAATGAGCAACGAAGAAATAAGAAAAAAAGTAGACGAGAGTTGGAAAAACCAGGTAGAAAAAGAAAAACAACAGGCTAAAGAAAACCAAACTGCCTATCATGAACCTACCTTTACAATTTTTATATCATCGTTAAGCATGCAGGCAATGATAGCTATGGGCAAATTAGAAAATCCTATAACAAATAAGCTTGAGAAAAATATGGAACAAGCTAAATATTTAATCGATACACTCGGCATACTAAAAGACAAGACTAAAGGAAATCTTACAAAAGAAGAAGCAACCGTATTAGAAGAGTCTTTATTCAACCTAAGAATGCTGTATGTAAAAGAGAAGGAAACAGAAAAATGATCGATGACGAACTTCTTAAAATACTGGCCTGTCCTGCCTGCAAGGCAGATGTTATCTTAAAAGACAACAAAATAGTATGTATAAAATGTAAGAGAAAATACCCCATTAGAGACGGTATACCTATTATGCTCATTGAGGAGGCAGAAATTGAAGAAAAGAAAGAGACATAAAATACTTGTTATTCATGGCCCTAATCTTCATATGCTCGGCAAGAGAGAAACTTCTATATATGGAAACTATACACTTACAGAATTAAACAAACAGCTAAAAGAAAAAGCAAAAAAACTCAATGTTTCTCTGGAAACCTTTCAGTCAAATTCGGAAGGAAAAATTGTTGATAAGATAACAAAAGGTAATTATGATCTTCTTATTATTAATCCTGCCGGTTATACCCACACTTCTGTAGCAATAAGAGATGCTCTATTAGCAAGAAATAAGCCAACAATAGAGGTACATATATCTAACATTGCAAAAAGAGAAGAATTTAGAAAGAAATCCCTTATATCCGATGTAGCAATAGGAACAATTACAGGTTTAGGCAGTTTAAGCTATCTACTTGCGCTGGAAGCAGGAAAAAGTATTTTAAGTGAATAAACGGGTCACTCAAGCCTTACATATTATAGAGAAGGATAATCTAGATGCCTTTCTTTTCTCTAATCCTTTAAATATAACTTATCTTACTGGCTTCAGGGAAGCCGAAGGATACCTTCTTATTAATAGGAGTAAAATTATATACTTTACTAATTTTATATATGCTCAAGAAGCAAGTAAGATAAAAATATGGCGTCCCAAAATAATAAACTCAAATGTGTTTAAAGAAATAATAAAAACTATAAAAAAACTGAGGATAAAACGGATTGGGTTTGAAGAAAAACATCTTTCTTACTTAGAATACAAAAAGTTTAAAGAATATGCCTTAAGAGAGCATATCATTTTCTTGCCAAAGGACTCACCTGCAGAAAAAATGCGAATGGTAAAAACAAAAAAAGAAATAAATCTGATTAAAAAAGCTATCCATATAACCAAAGATGCCCTTCTTTTTGCAAAGGAAATAAAAGACCACTATGCACGAGAAAAAGACCTGCAGACTGAAATAATAAGATTCTTTCACCTAAAAAGCAATACATCTCTTTCTTTTAATCCTATTGTTGCCTTCAACAGAAATTCTTCTTTTGTCCACCACATCCCCACTGAGGAATACTCAAAGAGTAATAAGATTGTTCTAATTGATTTGGGGGCAAGATATTATGGATATTGTGCTGACTTGACAAGGGTATTTTTTTCAGGTAAAATGCCTCTTTCTTTAAGGAGAATATTCGATATTGTAAGAAAAGCGCAACACTTAGCTATAAATAAAATAAAAGAAGGCGTAAAAGCAAAAGAAGTAGACAGGGCGGCACGTGCATTTATCGACAAAAAAGGGTTCGGCAAATACTTTGGACACGGGTTAGGTCACGGAATTGGATTAAGTGTCCATGAAGAGCCGTTCATCAATTCTCGGAACTCAACAATATTAAAAAATGGTATGGTCATCACAATAGAACCAGCAATATATCTGCCAGGGAAATTTGGCATAAGAGTAGAAGATATGGTTTTGGTAAAGAAAAATAAAGCGGAGATATTAAGTGGCTATATCAATTGGTGATTTAAGACCATCAATATCTATTGTATTCAACGACGAACTCTATACCATCCTGGAATGCGAACACGCTAAACTGGGTAGAGGTTCTGCTTTCTGTAGGGTAAAATTAAAAAACCTAAGAACCTCTCAGGTGTTAGACTTCACATTGCGTGACTCTGACAAAATACAGGAAGCTTTTATCGAAAGGCGTACCCTTCAGTATTTATACCGCGAAGATAATATTTTCCATTTTCTTGATTTAGACACCTATAATGACCTCGTCTTGGAATATGAACATATTAAAGACAAAATAGAATGGTTTAAAGACAATCTGGAGCTAACAGGTCTTTTTTACAAAAATGAACTTATAAACTTAGAACTCCCTAAAGTAATTGAATTAAAGGTAATAGATACCGAACCAGGATTTAAAGGAGATAGCGTCAAAACGAATACAAAGCCAGCAAAATTAGAGACAGGTATAATTATCCCTGTTCCGTTATTCGTAAATAGTGGGGATATGATAAAAGTAGATACCGAGAAGAAAGAATATATAGGAAGAGCATAAAAAGGAAGAGGTGTTATGAACAAAGAAGAACTTAAAGAACTAATTGATTTTATGAACGAACATAATCTGTGCGAACTAGAAATTGAAGAAAAGGGTAAAAGAATAAAGCTAAAAAGAACAAGCCAAGAAACTCCTATAGTGATTAAAGAAAGTAAGGCTTCCGTAGAGCAAGAAGAAACTTTTACAAAAGAAAGCAATGTCATTGAGATTAAATCTCCTATGGTAGGAACTTTTTATCGTGCCCCTTCACCAGGCGCTAAACCTTATGTTGAAGTCGGCGACGAAATAAAGCCAGGTGATGTTGTATGTATAATAGAAGCAATGAAACTTATGAATGAAATAAAATCAGACGTCTCAGGCATTATTGAAAAAATTTTAGTAGAAAATGCTGAGCCGGTTGAGTTCGGACAAACTCTCTTTTTAATCAAGCCTCTATAACCTTATGTTTTCTAAAGTTCTTATTGCCAATAGAGGAGAAATTGCTATCCGTATAATACGTGCATGCAAAGAGCTGGGTATAAAAACAGTCGCAGTGTTTTCTGAAGGAGATAAAAACTCGCTCCATGTAGAATTTGCTGATGAAGCAATTTGCATAGGAAAGCCTTCCCCTCAAGAAAGTTACCTTAATATCTCTAACCTTATAAGCGCCGCAGAAATTACTGATAGTGACGCTATACACCCCGGCTACGGATTCCTTGCAGAAAACCCTCATTTTGCGGAAATTTGTGAATCCTGTGGTATAAAATTCATTGGCCCCACCAGTGAAAACATAAAATTAATGGGGGATAAGATAAAAGCAAAAGAATCGATGAAGAAAGCAGGTCTTCCTCTAATACCGGGAAGCGATGGAGGAATAAAAACAAAAGAGGAAGCTCTAAAAATAGCTAAAAACATGGGGTATCCTGTAATGCTAAAAGCAAAAGCCGGAGGTGGAGGAAGAGGAATGCGAGTATGCCACAGCGATGTACGTTTAATCGGCGCTTTAATGACTGCTCAATCAGAGGCAAAAGCTGCTTTTGGAGATTCCACTGTTTATTTAGAAAAATATATCGAGAGTCCACGTCATATTGAAGTACAAATCATCGCCGACAATTATGGAAATGTAGTTCATCTGGGAGAACGCGACTGTAGCATCCAACGGCGACATCAAAAACTTATAGAAGAATCCCCCTCTCCTGTGATAAATGCAAAAATGAGAAGAAAATTGGGAGAATACGCTATAAGAGGGGCAAAATACATAAAATACACAAGCGCAGGAACAATGGAATTCCTTATGGACATAAAAGGCAACGTTTACTTTATGGAAATGAATACACGAATCCAAGTAGAACATCCTGTAACGGAAGCAATAACAGGAATAGATTTGGTAAAAATGCAGATTCTCCTTGCTGCAGGAGAAAAACTTAATATAAAACAGGATGATATTAAATTAGAAGGCGCTGCTATAGAATGTCGTATAAACGCCGAGGACCCTGATAACAATTTTATTCCTTCCTGTGGCCTTATAGAGTTCAGCTACATTCCTGGCGGCAAAGATGTACGGGTTGACACTCATATATACTCAGGGTACAAGATCCCACCTTTCTACGACTCTCTTATAGCTAAATTGATAACAAAAGGAGAGAACCGCGAAGAAGCATTAAACAGAATGGACAGAGCACTTGACGAATTTCTGATAGAGCCAATAAAAACAACTATACCTTTTTGCAAAAAAGTTATTAATGATCCTGATTTTAAAAGAGGTAATTATAATACCTCGTTTCTAAATAAATTCCTAGAAGGGGAAAAAGAATAATTGTTGGCCTATTAAAAGGAGGGAAAGATGAACTTTATTAGTATAATTATTTATGTAATTATCTCCCTTGCTGTAGGAATTGGGCTTATAGGAATTTCTTTAAATGTGGATTATTTAGATATCACTACATATCTAATCTATTTAAAAACTATAATAGCACAAAATCTTCCTCTGCGAATAGTTACGTTTCTAAGCGGTTTTCTTGTAATTCTTATTTTTTTAAGGTTTATACAAAAAGGAATGGTACGCTACCGTAGAGAAAAAACAATAAAAACGGAAACCGACGAAGGCTTTATAAGTGTTACTCTTACCGCTATAGAAGATATGATTAAAAAGACCCTAGCGGAAGAAGATATCATCTTCCATATAAAGCCAAAAATATTCGCTACAAGAAGAGAGATAGTCTCGAACATAAAGATTGCCTTAAAAGAGGCTGTCAACTTAAAAGAACTTGCTGAAAATATTCAAGCCAAACTTAAGGAACGGCTACACACTATTTTAGGAGATGAAAAACCACTAAAAATCAATATAGAAGTAAAGAAGATAGCCTTTTCTAAAAAAGAAGCGGAAGACTTTGAGGAAGAAGACGAAGAAGGGCCTTTAAGAAATTACTAAAATGAATACAATAATAAGGAATTCTTTAGACAACCATCTTAATATTGTAAAAAACTTAGAAAATTATATTCCTGTTATAAAAAGAATTTCTTTACTTTTCAGTTCTGCTCTTAGGCACAACAAGAAAATCATCTTCTTTGGTAACGGAGGAAGTGCCGCCGATGCTCAACATCTTGCTGCAGAACTTGTTGGCAGATTCAAAAAGAAACGTCGCCCCTTGAATGCATTAGCACTAACAACCAATACCTCTATACTTACTGCCTTAGGGAATGATTTTGGCTTTGAATACATATTTGCTATGCAGATAGAAGCCCTTGGAAAGCCAGGTGATATTGCTGTTGGCATCTCTACTTCAGGAAACTCGAAAAATGTTCTACGAGGATTACAAAAAGCAAAAGAAATAAGGATGAAAACTGTAGGGTTTTTAGGAAAAGATGGGGGAAAGATTAAAAAGGCGGTTGAAATTCCTTTGATTATTTCTTCAAACGATACCGCACGCATTCAGGAAGCACATATTCTTATTGGCCATATTATCTGTGAAATTGTTGAAAAGAGAATTGCTTAAGTAGTCGTCGGTGACTTAAATATGCCATCAATCCTAAGCTTAAAAGATAGAACTACTCTTAGAAATTATATACAAGAAATAAGAAGTAAAAACAAAAAAATAGTCTTTACTAACGGTTGCTTTGATATTATTCATCCCGGACATATTGCTCTTCTAAAGAAGGCAAAATCGTACGGAGATATACTTATCGTCGCTATAAATTCGGACCGCTCAGTAAGAAACATAAAAGGAAAATACCGCCCTATACTTAATGAAAAGGCAAGAATAAAGATTATCTCTGCCATCAAGTATGTTGACCGTGTAGCAATCTTTGACGAACCAACTCCTTATAAACTCATTAAAGCTATACATCCCGATGTTCTTGTAAAAGGAGGCGATTGGGAAGAAAATAGCATCGTCGGACGTCAATTTGCCAGAAAAGTCATTAGAATAAAACTCATCAAAGGATATTCTACATCTTCGATAATAAAGAGTATTCTAAAGAAATATGGAGGTTAAAACTAAAATATTCCGCACTCTTGATGCTAACATTAACCGTTGCCGTGAGGGCATAAGAACGGTGGAGGACATCTTTCGTTTTATTTACCAAGATGATTTCTTAAGAAAAAAACTGAGACGCATACGACACCAACTTGACGAGTTAACCAAGCAAAATAAACTGAAGAAAAGATTGCTTTATGCTCGCGATGTCAATAGCGACAGTGGTAAGAAATTCGATACGCTTGAAATGAAACGTAAAAACATCGCTGATATAATTTACGTAAATTTTCAGCGAGCAAAGGAAGCAAGTAGGGTAATGGAAGAGTTATTTAAGATAATAAAGCCGGACATAGCAAAAGTAACCAAAAAGATGCGTTATGACCTTTACCGAGCAGAAAAAGAAACTCTTAAGAGGTGGCCTTCTTTATTTAATACTTGATTTTGAGATTATCAGAAAACTTAAGAGGAACATATTATTGCTGCTTAATGAACTTGCAAACTCAGGGATTGATATGGTACAATTTAGATTTAAAAATTTATCTGATACTGAAGCATTAATGATAGCAAAAAGAATAACTTCTACATTAAAGAAAAAACACATAATCACCATTATAAACGATCGCTGCGATATTGCTTTTCTTTCCCATGCTGATGGAGTTCATCTTGGCGCGGAAGATTTGAGCACAAAAGACGCACGAAAAATCTTGGGAAAAGATAAACTTATTGGAAGAACCATTCATTCTTACAAAGATATGAAACTTTTCAGCAAGGAAGCTGACTATCTAAGTATTGGACCTGTATTTGCCACTACTACAAAAGATAATCTTAAAGCGATAGGAATAAAAAAGTTCTGCAAACTCTATTCCCTGTCCAATAAGCCAACTTTTGCTATAGGAGGGATAAATATTAAAAATATTTTTAGACTAACTAACAGCGGCGTAAACAATGTAGCAATCTGTAGTGGGATTATTTCTAATCCCCAACCACAAAAAGCAGCTAAATTAATAAAACAATGGTTACAAAAGCCCTCATAAAGAAGGTAGCACAAAAAGAAAAGGTTCCTTTTAGATTGTTAGAATATAACATTAAAAAAGGGAAAGCAATAATTCTTTATAATAAAAAACACGCCTGTTGTATCCCCACAGCGTTAGGTAAAGATTTAAAAATAAAAATTAATACCAATATTGGGACTTCAACTGAAGAAACTGATTTAAACGATGAATTAGCAAAGCTTAAAACCGCTATCCGTTATGGAACAGATACTGTTATGGATTTAAGCATAGGAGGGGATATAAAAAAAGTAAGAAAAAGGATTCTTGACTCATCATCTGTCCCTGTAGGGACTGTTCCTATATATGAGGTAGCTAAAGAATTAGAAAGACGTAAGGGCAACTTCGATAAAATGAGTTTTGATGATATTGCCGACGTGCTTATCGAACAGGCGAAAGAAGGCGTAGATTTCTTTACTATTCATGCTGGGATTCTACATAAAACAATTGATATCCTTATCGAAGAGAAAAGGACCGGCGGCATTGTAAGTAGAGGAGGGGCTATCCTTGCCCGCTGGATGCATATAAACAAAAAAGAAAACCCACTCTATACAAATTTTGACGTTATTCTGGAGATATCAAAGAAATATAATGTGACTATAAGTTTAGGGGACGCTCTAAGACCAGGAGCTATAGCTGACTCCACTGATAAATTACAACTTTCTGAACTCATAACGCTGGGGGAATTGGTTAAAAAGTGCTTTAAAAAAGGCGTCCAAGTAATGGTGGAAGGACCTGGTCACATAAAGCTTGACGAAATATCTACCAACGTAATCTTAGAGAAAAAATTGTGCTATGGTGCTCCTTTTTATATTCTGGGCCCCTTGCCAACTGATATTGCTGCTGGATACGATCACATATCCGCCGCCATTGGAGGAGCGATTGCATCCTTAGCAGGAGCTGATTTTCTATGTGTGGTGACTCCTGCTGAGCATCTACGTCACCCTTCTAAAGAAGATATTAAGGAAGGTGTTATTGCTTCAAAAATAGCCGCCCATTCAGTAGACCTCTTAAGATTTCAAGATGAGTGGCAAAGGGATTTAAGACTTTCCCAATATCGCGCAAAAAGAAAATGGAACGAAATATTTAAACTTGCACTGGACGAAGAAAAAGCAAGAAAATACAGAAAATCTTTAAAGACGTCATCTATAGATATATGTACGATGTGTGGAAAATTTTGTTCCTTGAAAATAATTGACAGCTGCAATTTACTTCATTGAGTCGAAGTTTATATTTAACGATTGCCTACATTGCTTTATAGTAAAAAACAACAAATGTTCTTTTTATAACAAAGGGTAGCTGAATATACGCGGGCGTAGTTTAATGGTAGAACATTAGCTTCCCAAGCTAGTGGTGGCGGTTCGATTCCGCTCGCCCGCTTCTATATCTTTTACTGGATAGTCCATGAAAAGCAATAAAGCACATAACAAAATGAATAAAACTTCCTTATTATTTTTTATTGTTTTTTTTGGTACAGGATGCGTATCTACTACTGTATTAACTACGTCAGAATACACTCCACCCCACAAAGAAACCCCAGAAACCACAACTCCTTACGCTTATAAAACAGAGAAGAAAGAAGCTTATTATATTGTGAAAAAAGGAGACTCTCTTTTTTCAATTGCGAAAAAATTTAATATAAGCGTAAAAACATTAATGGAAAAGAATAATTTATCTTCTCCTAAAATGTTAAAGGCGGGAACTAAATTAATTATCCCCTCTCAACCAATACATAATAAATACCTTACAACCACAAATAAACTATTGTTTTTATGGCCAGTTCAGGGTAAAATAATTACTCATTTTGGCGAAAAGATTAACAATAAAAGAATCAAAGGGATAGAGATAGCTACACAGAAAAAAGACATTGTTAAAGCCTGCGAGAGAGGAAAAGTGACTTTTAGCAGCTATATAAAAGGCTACGGTAAAACTGTCATAATAAAACATACGGATGATATCTCCACCGTTTATACTAATTTATCAGAAATACTTGTTCAAGAAGGAGCCTATGTAAAGAGAGGGCAGATTATAGGTAAAGTGGGGAAAGATCCCCAAAGAAATATATACCTCTTACACTTTGAGATAAGAAAAGGTTATAAGACACAAAACCCTTTATTGTACTTACATTGAAAAAAATGAACAAGAACAACATTGCCTCCTGGCATGCAATAAAGACTATAAACAAACGGATCCAGGCTTTAAAAGAAGGTTATAGGCAAAACCTCGCTCTTTTAGGAAATAAAACAAGAATAAACTACATTCGCAACAACCTCTTTTCCAAATATTCCTTCCCGGATATAGTTACAATATATATTGACCTTTCTTATATCGGAGAAAAAGAAATATTTACCAACATTGCTTACTCTATATTAAGCGGACATTTACACAAACATGGATCGCTAGACTCATTAATATACTCTGCTTCTGATGATTTGCCCCTCACTACATCATTTATAAAGGAAACTCTCCGGGCAAATGGCACTATTCCCCTTATAAAAGATTTAGAATTAATCAATAAATTTATTAATGAAACATCTAAAGAATGTGTATTTATAATCGATGAATTTGCGGAACTAAAAAGAATTTTTAAGAATTTCCATCAAGATTTCTCCCAGTTTATAATATTTCAAAGGAAGTGCATGCTTATTATAACCAGCTCTAATGTCAATGCTGCAAAAAGTATTCTTTCCTCGGAACTAAATTTTCTTTTTGGAAACTTCGAGCATCTATATCTGGGAGAAAATATACTGTTGGAAAATTATCTTTACTTTAAAGAAATACTAAAACCAGTCAAACCATCACCTATGTTTACATCTTTCTTTCTCAATATAACAGGAGAAAATATCACCTACTACGATATCTTTGCTGATGAGATAAAAAAGCACTATCATTCTAATGAAGAGCAATGTTTAAAACAAGTTATAAAAAATACTCTTTTTAAAGAAGAATCTTATTTCTTTCAAAAGTTTATTGCTTATGTGGATATTATGAAAGACAAATTCAAGGAATATCCTTCTATACTGAAATTATTATTTAACATAAGCAAAGGGTATATTAGAAAGAAAGAAATCGCATCATTAGACATACCTAAAATAAGGAATATAAATAGGGTCTTAAACAAGCTAATAGAACTAGATTTTATTGTAAACCACGGTAACGTGTATAAAATAAAAGACGAATTGTTTTCCTTCTGGTTATATCATGTATTTTGTTATCATTTCTATCCAATGTTATTAAATACAGAAGAAAAGGAACGCATGTTTGAAGCCCATTTGAATGAAACGTTAGATGTATTCAACACAACCTACCTTAAAGATAAAACAGAGCGAATAATAGATTTAATAAACTCATTTAATAATGACTACCTGAAAATAAACAACCAGAAAATACGTTTGCCTCAAATAAGCAAAATAAAGTTAATTTCTGAACCCTCGGATAGGTTAAACTTTCTAATGGGAGAAGGAAAGGATATTATAATAGTTGGTGTTAAGAAGGATGTAACCGAAGAATCAGATATATTATACTATCTGGAGAGAACACGCGCTTTTAAAAATAAAAATATTAAAAGAATATTTATAACATTAGATGATGTTAGTACATCTGCTAAGGTTATAGCCAAGGAAAACAGGCTTATTGTTTGGAATGTTAATGATATTAACAAATTACTTAAAGTCTACTGTAAACCGCTAATCATAAATGAGAATATTAGTTGTTTCTGATACGCACTTACACACTACAAAGAAAAGCCTACCAGAAAAACTATTGGAAGAGTTGAACTCCTCAGATATATGCATACATGCAGGAGATTTTGTAGAATATACTGTATTTGAGGAGTTATCTTCGATAACAACTACCTACGGAGTATGTGGAAACATGGACGATCATCGTTTAAGAAGCAAACTCCCCCCCAAACAAATTATAGAGTTAGAAAACATAAAAATTGGCCTAACACATGGAAGAGGATCCCCCCATAACCTTATTTCGGTAGTAAACGATACATTTAAAGAAGAGTTCCATAAGATAAATATCTTTGTTTTTGGTCACTCGCATACCCCTTTAGATAAAATAATAGATGGCAAGATATATTTCAATCCTGGTTCACCTACAGATAAAATATTCGCTCCTTATAATTCCTATGGTATTATAGAAATTACAGGTACCAAAGTAGAAAGGAGGATAGTGAAAATTGGATAGATTATGGGCTCCTTGGCGTATAGGATACATAACTCAGAAAAATAAGGAAAAGAAATGTACTTTCTGTCGTATATACAGAGAGAAAAAAGATAAAAAAAATCTTGTAATATATCGCTCTAAACACTGTTTTTCACTACTTAACCTATATCCTTACAATAATGGACACGCAATGGTTGTAAGCAATCGGCATGTAAAGACATTAGATAAACTTTCCAAGGAAGAGATGTTAGACCTTATGTGTGTAACAACAAAAACACAAGACATAATAAAGAAAGTGCTTAGCCCAGAAGGATTCAATATTGGTATCAACATAGGAAAGGTAGCTGGTGCAGGAATAGCATCTCATTTACACCTCCATATTGTTCCTCGCTGGCAAGGAGATACTAATTTTATGCCCTCTGTAGCAAATACTAAGGTTATATCACAAAGCCTTAAAGAGCTATATAAAAGTATTAAGAGATGTTTACAAGAAAAGACATAGAGCTGTGGGAGAAAAAGAATCTTTCTCCCCTTGCTATGAAATCCAAACTTTCTAAAGGAAGAAGACACCGAGAGAAAGAACATCCTTACCGTTCTATATACCAAAGAGATAGAGACCGCATAGTTCATAGTGCTGCTTTCCGAAGATTAGAGTACAAGACACAAGTATTTATATACCACGAAGGGGATTACTACAGAACACGCCTAACCCACACTCTGGAAGTATCCCAAATATCACGCACTATAGCAAAAGCTCTTAAACTTAACGAGGATTTAGTCGAGGCTATCTCCTTAGCGCATGATGTTGGCCATACGCCTTTCGGACACGCCGTAGAAGAAACCCTCAACCGCCTCACAGAAGAAGAAGGAGGGTTCAATCATAATATTCAGGGTTTACGCGTGGTAGACGAGCTGGAAAAAAGATATCCTAACTTCCGTGGCCTTAACCTCTCATGGGAAACCAGAGAGGGGATTATAAGACATAATCCTAAAGACAACACAAAACACTTCAAGGAAGCAGAAGAATTTTACCAATACCGCCAGCCTACCTTAGAAACACAGCTTATGGATATCGCTGATGAAATAGCCTATGATAGCCATGATCTTGACGATGGTATAAAATCGGGCATGATAAAAGAAAATGATTTGAGAAAGATAGCACTGTGGAAATATATTACTAAAACCATATCAAAATCATACTCTAACCTCAATAAAAAGCTAAAAATATACCTTGCTATAAGAAACCTTATTAATCTCCAAGTCACCGACCTAATAAAATCAACCACTACGAGAATAAAAAGAATGTCAATAAGAAACATAAATGATGTGCGTAACTGTGAAGAAAGAGTAGTATCTTTTAGCTCTCTTCTTCAAGACGACAAGAAAGAATTGAGAACCTTTCTGTATAATGCTATGTATTGCCACTGGCGGGTATTGCGCATGTCTAACAAAGCAAAACGATTTGTAGAGAGATTGTTTACAGTATACGTAAACAATCCCCATATTCTACCTCCGTCTTTTAAAAAAAGGATAAGAAAAGATAAAAAGAATCTAAAAAGAATCGTTTGTGATTTTATTGCAGGGATGACCGATCGTTACGCTTTAGAGGAGTATAAGAAACTATTTGACCCAAATGAAAAAATATAAAGCTATTTTCTCCTCATTACATACTCTTTATAGACTAACTACAAGCATAAACGACATACAGAGCTTTGTTGTAGGGGTCTGCAAACTTTACAGAAATATACTTAAATCAGAAAAAATAATAATTGTCTGTAAAACATCTAATTCCCATGGTTTCTTGAAAGTTATTCTTGAAGATAATAAACAGACAATTAAGAAAGGAGGAATGTCGATACTCACTAGTCGCGAGAAAGAAATATTCAAACAGGGAAAAGAAGTTATTCTAAACACAAGGATGATTCATCCCTTAATTTTCAGTGACATTATTGGTGCGGTATATGTTAAGAGAAAAACAAAAGATGACATTTTTGATGAACTGGACAAAAAATGGTTTGTCGCCGTCTCTGAACAAGTAAGCATTTATCTAAAAATATTTTCTTTGTACCACGAGCAAAGAAAAATAATGATAGGGTATATAAAATCACTGACTAATCTTCTGGATAAATACATCCCCACATCTTATCTTCATACCAAAAGTGTTTTTAAGCTTATCCGAGCCTTAGGGAAAGATATGAATTTAACAAAATCCGAAATAAAATCATTAGAATATGCCTCTATGTTACACGACGCAGGAAAGCTTAAGATACCCTCAAAACTGTTGAAGAAAAAACGCCCCCTAACAGAAAAAGAATACAAAATTATTATGGAACATCCAAAAGCGGGCTCGGACTTAATCAAAGACTTAGCCGCCCTTAAACCCGTTGCTCCTATCATCCTACATCACCATGAACGTTACGATGGAACTGGATACCCTTCGCATTTAAAAAAGGAGGAAATTCCTCTAGGCTCAAGAATATTGGCTGTGATAGATGCTTTTGATGCGATGTTTTTCGGTAGGCCCTATAGAAAGAAAATGAAACTGCATACGATAGAAAAAGAGCTTAAAAAACAGATGGGAAAACAATTTGACCCTAAAGTCGTTACCCACTTTCTAAAGATACTTAAAAAGAAAAGGATTAGAAAATACTTGAACTCTTTCTACTAACTTCTTATAATAATGATTGATGAAGGAGCGCCAGTTAGAGTTATTTTATGACAGAGAAAGAAAAAAGGAGGAGCTGCGTAAAAAAAGACACGTTCTTGTGGTTCCTCTTGACGTAGTCATTTTGGTAAATATAGTTGCTGTTTTCTCTATAGCGGTTGCTTTTTCTTTAGGGGTAGAAAAAGGCAAAAGAATTGCCCTCCAGCATAATAAAAAGGACAGTGTTTTAACCTCCACAAAAGATAATCAAGGCATAACAGTAAAAAAGACCATCCCCGCAAAAGAAAAGCCAATACGCCTAATAGAAAAGTTAAAGAGGGAAGAAGGCAAATATATAATCCAGGTAGCATCGTACCTTAAGGAAGATATTGCGCATAAAGAAAAGGAATACCTGAAAAAAGAAGGATTTTCTGCTCAGTTATCTAAAAAAGGCAAATATACTGTTCTTTTTGTGGGAAAGTTTCTATCCAAAAAAGAAGCAGAGAGAATAAAAGCGCTGCTAAAGAAAAGATATGAAGATTGTTTCATAAGGAGGCTGTGATGAGTTTACATTCGTCCTTACGACATGGCGGTAGTAAAGGTTCTGCGCGTACTGTATTAAAAAGGGAAGAAAGAATCAAAAAACTAATGGCTGAAGGAAAATGGAATGAGGAAAGTAGTGTATTTGGCCTTCCCAAAATAAAAATAGTACGAATGAAGGTAGCAAAGAAGGAAAAGAAGCAAGAGGCCCAGGAAAAACAAGAAGAGCAGAAGAAAGAATAATACTCCTTCAACATTTTCCACAACATAGCCATCTAAAACATGTCATGAATACAATAAAAACTATTTGCCTAATACTTATTTTATTTATAAGTGCCCCTCTAACAGAAGTATTTTCTCTAACAGGTAGAATCAACAAAGATAACATCAATATAAGGAGTGACTCTACCACTTACGGAGAAATTATAGCTAGGCTTAAAAAAGGCGATACAGTAAGAATAATTAAAGAAAAATTTGACTGGTACAGAATAGTTCTTCCATCTAAACTTATCGTTTATGTAGATAAGAATTATCTTAAAAGAAAAGATAACACTCACTTTATAGTCACCGCTACTGTGCTTAATCTGCGTGCTAAACCATCTATGTCTGCTTCTGTCGTAGGAAAAGTAAAAAAAGGAACTGTATTGCGCTATGCGAAAGACGAAGGCAAGTGGATGGGCGTATATGGATTTCCTCATGCATATGGATGGGTATATAAAAAATTTGTAGATATAGTAAACCTTCCCCAACGAAAAACACAAAGCTCCATTCAAAATCCTGTGCCCTCTACAAAAAGAAAACAGCAGCAGCCTTTAAAGATTTACAACATATTTATTGTAAAGGGAGTCTTATACAAACTCAACTCATTAAAGAATTGTCCTGCTAATTACAAAATAAAAGACGGCATTACAATCTTTTTCTTAACCATTAACAATAATGTGGATAATCTCGTGGGTAAAGAAGTTATAGTTAAAGGAAAACGGCATTATCAGAATTGTCCCTACATAGAAGTTGAGGAGGTATCACTACTAAAATGAGCGTCTTAGAATTGTTAATAGTAATTTTTATTCTTCTTTTCTCTATTACTTTTCACGAATATGCTCATGGCTTCGTTGCCTATAAGTTAGGAGACCCAACGCCTAAGATTGCTGGCCGTTTGACTATAAACCCCCTAAAGCACATAGACCCTGTCGGTACTATTATTCTTCCCTTTCTGCTTATAGTCCTTACAGGAGGATATGCATTTGGTTATGCAAAACCCGTCCCCATAAATCCTTATAATTTTAAAAACCCAAAAAAAGATATTATGTGGGTAGGAATAGCAGGCCCTATAAGTAATCTTATATTAGCCATTGCTATCTCTTTGATTGTAAGGCTTAACCTTGCCTTGGCAGTTAAAACCCCTTTGCAATACGGAATAATCATAAACCTTGTACTTTTCATATTTAATCTTATACCTATTCCTCCCTTAGATGGCTCAAGGATAGTAACAGCCTTTCTGTCATCTAAGAATGCCTATCGGTATTTGAAGATGGAAACTGTAGGGTTTGCTATAATAATTGTCCTTATTTTTAGTGGTTTTATCCGTTGGTTTATAATTCCCATTCTAAGAATATTGGTAACTATACTGGGTGTCCCTGATATCGACATATGAAGTTGTATTATTTATTATGAAATACAAAATTGACATAAAAATAAGAGAGCAGCCGTATCAAATAATAATAGAGAAGGGGATAAGCAAGAAAACTTCTTTTTATATAAAGAAACTTAAAATAGGAAACTTTTGTTTTGTAGTAACCACAAAAAAGATACACTCCTTCTACAAGAAATATTTCAAGAAGATGTTTTCATCGCTTCCTTACACCATCTTCTGTATCCCAGAAGGAGAAAAGGCTAAATCTAAAAAATGTCTCTTTAGCATCCTGCAATCCATAATAAAAGAAAGTAAACCTGGAAGGAGACTGGTAATGTGCTCATGGGGAGGAGGAGTGGTTGGCGATATAAGTGGATTAGCCGCTTCTTTATATAAAAGAGGAACTCCTTTTATTCAGATACCAACAACTCTCCTTGCCCAAGTAGACGCAAGTATTGGAGGAAAAACAGCTATTGATTTTGGAGGGATAAAAAACATTATTGGTACATTCTATCACCCAAGAATTGTTCTTATCGACCCCTTATTCTTGCTGACTCTTCCTAAAAAAGAACTCAAACAGGGCATATCAGAAATGATAAAATACGGCATTATAAAGAATAAAGGGCTATTTTATTCCTTGAAGCATAACCCTTATAAAGTTCTCAACGTAGACATTGACTATCTTGTGAAAACAATATACCCCTGCGCTAAGATAAAAGCTAAAATTGTAGAAAAGGACGAGAAAGAAGACAAAGGCCTACGCACAATACTTAACTTTGGCCATACATTTGCCCATGCTCTTGAAGCAACTTTGGAATTTAAAAGGAAAATTCCTCATGGAGCGGCTGTAGCATGGGGAATGATTCAAGCAGCTAAAATATCAAAACTTATGGGACTTTGTTCTTCTAAGGTGGTAAAGGAAATAGAAGAAACAATTAATATTTATAAGTTAACAACACCTCCGACCTTTAGTATTAATTCTTTTATCAAATATTTTATGTATGACAAGAAGTTCAAGGAGGGTCGAATAAGATTGGTACTTATTGATAAAATAGGAAACGCTTTCATCAAAAACAATATCCCGCTTAAGGTAGTAAAACAATCTTTGCAACACACTCATATCCAATAAGTTATAATATTGACAAAACTAAAAAAATATGTTATATTTAACTGTTTAAAGATGGAAGAAAGAAGGAAAGAGCCCCGAGCTGTAATTTCTTTTCCTGTGGCATGCGACTTCTTGCCTCACCGTAGCTATTTCTATACGGTATGCAAAGACTTAAGCAACGGCGGCATAAGAATTATAACTAACAATTTTATTCCACGGGGACACCTTCTTAAAGTAAATCTCAATCTAATAGATAAAATAATAGATTTAAAGGCGAAGGTGATGTGGTGTAATAAGGAAAGGTTTGCTGATAGATACCACGCAGGATTAAAGTTTATAGAACTGGAGAATACGGATAAAACGTACTTAAAAGGATTCGTGACCGCCACCTATAGAAAACATTATTGAAACAATGGGAAAAGCAGAAGAGAAACGTAAAAATTGTCTTAAATGCAATAAGTCACTAAAGAGGGTAAATTGGTACTATCGCAATGGAGGATATTTCTGCAATAAAAACTGTTTCAAGGAGTACTCAAAGAAAGAATCCTCCCAATAATCTTCCTGTATGTTTGTAGAAAAGAGAAGATATCCCCGTATAAGCCAAATCCTTCCTATCAAACTCTCTCATACCGAATATGACATAGTTACAGAAACTAAAAATATAAGTGGAAATGGGGTATACTGTGTCATAGATAGAAAAATACCATCAATGACAAAGCTTAAGATTATACTCCTTGTACCCCTAAAAAGAAATAACAAGAAGGTGCTTAAGAAAATAAACTGCAATGGCGTAGTCGTGCGTCAAGAAAATAAAGAGAGTAACGATAAACATACCTATCATACAGGAATATATTTCAACGAAATAAAAGAATCTGATAGAAAAACAATCCTTTCTTATATAGATACTTTCCTTAAGAAAGTTTCTTAATTAATTACCGGTATGCTCATAAGAAATATCCCCTTAAAGGTCAAGCCAATATGTGGGCTTATTTATCGTGACAGGAATGTATATCTGAAAACAAAGATTAAACTTAAGAATTATCTCGGTGCTATCGATTATGAATCTAAAGAAATTCCTTTTAATTTTACTGATTATTACAACAAAGAAATGGGTAAGCCTCTATTTAGAAGATTTCTATCATTTAAAAACTTAAGAAAAAGTGAAGAATTCCCCAAAATAAAGCTTTACTGTATAAGAATAGAGAAAAGATTGTCTATAAAAGGCAAACGCACAGTAAATATTGACCCCGGCTACATAAATTTTGCCAAACTTGTTCTTTTTACAACTAAAGATTTTAGCCACCGCCTTCATATTAAGAATGGCATTTATGCGGAAGTAACCTTACAATACAGAAAAAAAGATTTTGTTCCTTTTGAATGGACATATCCCGACTATCAAACTGAAATCTACAAGAGTATTTTTCGAGAAATAAGAAACATTTATGTTAATCAGATTAGCAAAAAGTCTTCATTATGACTATATAAATGCAAAAGAGAAGGGATAAAATAAAGATAATAAAAGGCATTCATCATCTTCTGCATAAAAACCTCAACAGTTGTTCTCTGTGCCCACGACGATGTCAGGTGAACCGTTTTAACAACAAGAAAGGCATCTGCGAAGTAAAGGATAAACTTGTAGTGTATGCTGCTTTTCTTCATAAAGGAGAAGAACCCCCCATAAGCGGCAAAAAGGGGAGTGGAACAATCTTCTTCTCAGGGTGCAATTTAAGGTGTGTATACTGTCAAAATTATAAGTTTTCCCATAAAATAAATGGAAAGATAGTTACCCCTTATGAACTATCAAAAATAATGCTTACATTACAATACAAAGGCGCCCACAACATAAATCTTGTTACTGCTACCCCCATGCTTCCCTTTATCTTAGAATCTTTGTTAATAGCGTTAGAAAACGGCCTTAACCTGCCTATAGTATACAATTCCTCAGGGTACGAATCAGTAGATATTTTAAGGATGTTAAAAGGAATTATAGATATATATTTAGTTGATTTTAAATATATAACCCCCAGAACCTCAAAAGAGCTATCCAAAGCTATTGATTATCCCCATATAGCAAAAGAAGCCATAAAAGAGATGTACCGACAGAGAAAAATAGCCCGTTTTGAGGAAAACATCATGCAAGAAGGCATTATAATAAGGCATCTAATTATCCCCAATCATATTGAAGAAAGTAAAAGGATATTACTATGGCTTAAAGACAATACACCTCTTGGGTATATAAGTATTATGAGCCAATATCAGCCTTACCACAAAGCATATTTGTACCCCTCTATAAACCGGCCAATAAACAAAGAAGAATATACCGCAATAAGCAACTTTATAGAGGAAATAGGCATAGAAAAGGGGTGGCAACAGGATTTTACCCCCCTGGAGGCCCTTGCGGGAGTCCATTTTGCCCCTGAATTTCCCCTCTAGTTAAGAGCCTAAATTCATAATAATAGCCGAAAGAATATATTAATAAACTATATCAGAGGTAGAGAGATATTAAGAGGAGTAAGAAACATTCCTTCAATTCACAGGATATTATGAGATACGGGAAATCTATTGATTTTATTATATATTTCACTGATTTTACCATTATACAAAAGTTAACATAAGATATATTATAGGAAGTTAGCTTCCTTTAAAAAAACTGGCCCTCCAGGCCAGCCCCTCATATTTTCTGTTTTTAATACCCTCTATTCCAAAGAGCTATTAATGCTTATTCGCCCCTTAGTTAAGAAGCTTTGTGGTATACAATAAAACTCTTGGGGTACTTCTTCTTAATCTTATCCAGAACAGAATTAGCTTCCTTTTTGTCCAAAAAATTTCCTACCCAAACTCTATACCATATACCTTTATCTCTTAAGTCTTTCTTTACAATATAGGCTTCATACCCTTCTTTTTTTAGCTTTTTTACTAATAAAGAGGCTCTGTTCTCCTTACGAAAAGAACCCACCTGGATAACAAAAACTTTACTGGGCTTTTTCTCTTCTTGGGGCAATGTTTGGGTACGGGATGGCAAGTTTTGAGAAGTAAAACCAACTTCTTCTTCTTTAAAAGTAATACTACTTTCCTTTAATAAGGCACTCTCAGTCAATGCCCTTCTTTTTCTATTATAATAAGTGATGTTAATAATTACTATAATAATAATTAGGAGAATAGGCGCAATAAACCACTTACCTCTACCATACATCCTTACTTCCTCCTTTCAATAGCTCCTAAATTGCTCAGAAGAGTTCAAAATACAGGGGTTTATCTTTCTTAAGACGATGAAGGGACATCAAGCAAATATTAAAGAAAAAACACCCCTTATCTTTGAAATTCTTACAGTAAGGACAAAACTCCTCTTTTAACCTCTTTTCTACCTGTTCTGTCTCGTCAGACATTTCAAATACAAAATTATATATTATTTTTCTTGTTTAGCGTTTCTTTTAGTCTTTTTCTTAATTCATTTGCAGAGTCCGACGACAGAATAAGGTAAAACCCTCCTTTGATTTTATCTTTTGGCTCTTCAAATATCGTCTCTATAAAACAAGCGTAGTCATCTCTCTCGTAGGGGGAAAAAATAAGATACATAATATTATCGATATCGCCACTAATAATTGTAGCATAAGGTGGCACAATTGCCTTATGAACAACAGAGCTTAACACATCTAGATAAGCGCCAATTATAACATTACCAATCTCTCTTATAAGAGAAAGGGCTGTCTCTGTTACCCTACTAGGTGACTCATTATCCTCTACTTTACAATATAAGTCTACCATCCTGAAAACACTTTTTTGGTCAAGAATAAAAGCTGCTGCACCTTCAAAACCTTCAAATAGCTGAGAAAATATAGCAACGTCAATATTCTTAAGACTGATGTTCTTCGGTATCTCATCACAAGCAATAACATCAACGGAAGGGACATTTAAGGTAATATTCCTAGACAACATTGTTGATAAGACAATGCTCCCATGACCAGCAGCAATGCTACCCACTTCTCTTAAGATATCCAGCTCGTCATACATCTCTATTGAAATTGTAACGCCTCAAAAAAAACTGTCAAGTCTGTTTTAAATCAAATCCTCAAACCAACCCCGGTAAGCACGCAATCGTTTAATCTGAGACCTCCTCTTCTTGAACTTAAGTATCCTTTCTTTTAGATATAAGGGTCGCCCTCTGGGAAGTTTTCTATGTGCTTTCTTTTTATCTTCAAATGCCTTTCGTCTAAGTTTTTCTATCTTCTCTACCAATATCTTGCGTGCAATAAACCTATTTAATACTTGCCTGCGCTCTCTGTGGCATTTTACTTCTATCCCGGTAGGAATATGTTTGATATAAACGCAACTTGAAGTTTTGTTAACCTTCTGCCCTCCCCTACCAGAAGAACGGATAAACTTCTCTTCAATATCATCCTCCTTAATTCCTAAAGCCATCATTTTTGTCTGCAACCATTTTCTCTCTCTTATATTTACCCTTCTCATATACAGCTAAATTAAATAAGGCGGATGAGACAAAGAATCGCAAACAGAAAAGAAGACAAATGACAATTGAATTACTCCATGTGCTCTATTGCTTCTTGAATGAGAGGAAGAATAGAGGTAATCTCTTCTTTAGTCATTCTTCCTAAACGCACAAAACGAAAATTACCTTCACTATCTTTATTTTCCCTGGTAATCTGTAACTTCTTTGTGCCTTTATTATAAGAATAAACACTTACAGTAAGCCTTTCAGCATTACTTTCCCAGGATTTAGAGAATAAACATTCATCTAAATGCCGGTTGTATGCCATTTTTACCCCCTTCCCTAAAAAACTATATTTCCCTAGTCCTTAAAACAAAACCCATAGTCCTAAATTAAATAAGATGCTCTTTATCAATTTTCAAACTGCTTAGCAATTATTCTATTAAGAAGCTCATCAAAAGACAGAGGATTATCAGGGTCGTAATAGAACTTTTTTATATCAACAGCTAATTTATATTTCCTGCCTGAAGTAGCATTAAATCTCTCAACGTTTTTACGGAAACGAGAGCATATGATATCACCGCTACCCTTCTCCGCCTCAATAGCCAGCACAATAAACTCATCATCACCTATACGAGCAATAATATCAGACCGACGGAAGGTATCTCTTAATAAAGATGCTGTATCACTTAAAGCAGCGTCTCCTTCATAAGGCCCGTAGCTTTTATTAATGTCTTGAAGATGAATAATATCAATATAGATAACATACATTCCTTTCTTGGTCCGGTTAGACAATTTAACCTGCTGTTCGCCTAGAAGAATAAATCCTCTATCATTAAAAAGACCCGTAAGGTCATCAATCAAAGACATAGCCCGGAGTTCTTCTCTTATTTGAACCAATCCTGTTATATTGTGTAGCCAAACAAGGTAAGCAATTTCTTTCTGCCATTCTATAGGTATTGCTCTCATCTCCAAAAGGATTCTCTTATTAGGCGAATGGGAAATCTCAATCTCTGTAGTTCGATGAGGGTTTACAGAAAACTCAAACATCTCTCCTTCTAAACCCCTCTTATCCCTGCCAAAAAGAGACTCTGCTGCATAATTGGCAAATCTTATTACCCCCTCAGCATCCACAATAATAATGGGCTCAGTATTTTCCTCTAATATCCCTCTTAAAGTCTCCTCCACAGATACCAAATAACTAAGTTTCTCAAAGAGAGCCTTTGTCTTGTGATACCGCTTAAGAGAAGAAAGGACATGCCGTCTAAGCTGTCTTCTATTTACCTCATCTTTTATAATACATTCATCAGCTCCCATCTCTATACACTTAAAAATTTCTTCCTCTTTATCAACATCAACCATCAATACAAGAGGCACATGATGACATATTTTTTTTACCTGGGCTACAGTGTCTAAACTATCCTCGGCAAAAGAGAAATTAAATAAAACAACATCAAAGGTATCCTCACCCATCAATTTAATAAGCTCCTTTGGGTCATTGACTTCCTTTATCTCAAAAGACGGCTTAGTTGTATCGCTAAAGGCTTCTTTTATAAAACGAAAGTCGGCATTATTTCTTCCTAAGACTACTAATTTAACGTTTTCCATTGTTCCTTCATGTAATAAGTGCGCTACCTTTTATCCTTCAAATGCACAATACAGCTATTGATATAATCTTTTGTTTCTTCTGAGATATATTTAAACTCTATTCCTGTATCAAAGAAAGTCTCCTCTAACATAGGATTTACCTTCTCTTTAATCCACACCACCCTTCCCTTACACTCTATAGGATTGCTCGACAAGTAAATCTTTAAGTTCACTTCCTCGTCTATATTTAACTTTCTTTTTATAGCTATCCTAATGCCGTAACCACTAATATCCTCTGTATAAGTAGAAAGGGGCTCTTCTTTCTCTCTATAAAGATGAACGGTATAGGGAAACTTTCTTCTGATAAATCTTCTTCTATTTATTCCATCCCACTCCATTATAACCGCTGTAGTTCCTTAATGAATATTAAACAAAAGTAATAAGCCTCATTGTTTCCTTAGCGCTAACATCTTTAAGGAAAAACCCACTGCGTCTTAACGCCTTAATCATTCTTCGATACGCCTCATAAGGGGTTCTTCCTTCTGTAAGGTGGTTAAGGCACAAACATGCGTATCCTTTCCTATTTCTTATCTTAAATATCTTTACCTTCCTTATATCTACATTTTTTGTCATACTAACTCCTTTAACACTAATTACCTTCCCTGTAAAAGCTGCTTTACCAAATCATCTATTTCCTTCTGGCTTAAAATACGGTTATCCGGATTTTTCTTCTCTTCAAGCAGAGAAATAGAAACTTTTGTATCAGCTTTTAACTGCTGCAACTCACCTATAGAAGCCAAGGTCCTTCCTATCTTTACACCTTTAAACTCTTTATCTTCTAAACAAGGAGGCTTTTCAGATAAACATATACATATAAACTCCTCTTTAATGCTCCATATTACATCCCCCTCTTTTACCATAATTGCTCTATCCTCTATACCAACCCTTATGCCTAGAACAGGAAAACATATTCTTCCCGGAAGCACAACTACATAAGAATCCAAAGGGAAAACTTCTTTGGCAGAATTAACCCACAAGTAATTAGAAATTTCTATATGGAAACCATAGTTGTTAGTCTTAAGTACTAATTTCATAAACGCTATACTTTAAGTTTCTTCATCAAACACAACCGTTATCTTCTCCCCCAACTGGATTCTCCTTAAATCTGCGGGTGAAACACTTGTTTTACCTATAACAACAACGGGGCTTGCCGGCACTGGTTTCTCTGTATCACTTGCTGGAGTCGGCCCAAAGAACACACAAAGCGATTTTCCCTGAGACCAATAAGCAACATCCCCCACCTCAACCTCCATTGAAGCACCTTCTGCAGACGCTTTAAACCCTATATCAAAATATATCTCATCCCCCCAACGAGAAACAAAAGATTCTATAGGCAAATTAGCAACTATTTCTTTAGCGCAGGAAGAGTCGTTCAGATAAGCCGTAAAACTAAACGTATTGGTTCTAAACTTTATTCTCATGCTACGCCTTCAATAAGATGATATCAACTTAAAACCCTCTACTAGCTATGTGTTTCTCTACAAAATCAATAATTACCTTCTGCTTCTTACTTGTAATATTGTAGAATTCAATGCCCATTGCGGGATACTCAATAGGATGAATACCGTCGCTTGAAACCCAAATTACCTTCGCCTCTATTTCTATAATACCTGGCTTAGGAAGAAGATAAAGCTTGGTGCTAAGTATCTCACCCACAGAGAATACTTTCTCTCCTATAACAAAAGCACCAACGCCACTAAGATTAATAATCTTGCCCTTATAAAAGCTGTCTCCATGAGAAAATTTACGTCTGTATTCAATTGTACTCTTAAAAGGTACTCGTGTAAACCGTCTCCTTAATTTTTTCTTTACAATCTTATCGATTATCTTCTCTTCTCTAAAACTCTGTAAAGCTGCTTCTTCTGTATCATAACATTCAAACACTCTATCTAATCCTACTATAGAAAATAGTTTCTTCACATGATAAGGAACACCATAGAACTTTATCTTAGCATTATGGTTAATAACATTTTTATATATTATTGCTAAGACAGATACCCCAATATAATCAATAAGGTTTATTCCACTCATATTACAAACAATTTCTTTTCTTCCGTGAGTCAAGGTCCAACCTACTACCTCAATAAAATCAGATGAATTAATATCGATGTTTCCTTCCAAATCAAATATAGCTACCCCCTTTTTTTCTCGCCGCGTTATCTTCATATTGCCAAGCTAACTATACCAACAAACATACAATAGTAAGCAAAATAATATAAGTACTCCTTTTTTACAATCTTCTGCATAACTTTAAGCGCTACTAAACCACTAAGAAAAGCGCTAAGAAACCCTGCAAGATACATCCCACCAAAACTACTGCCAATAATACCTCGGGATTCGTACATAAAAGCTCCTAGAATAACAGGAATAGAAGCAAGAAATGATACTCTAAAAGATACCTCAGGGCTAAAACCTCTCCTCATTAGGAGAGTAATCGTAGTGCCTGAACGTGATACTCCCGGAAATATTGCAACACCCTGAACAATACCAAAAAAAAACGCTTCTTTTAAGGTAAAATCATCAAAAGAACGTTTTCCTTCAATAGAATACCTGCTTGAAAGAAGAAAAAAAGCCGTAACCATAAACCCAAAGAATATAAGATGGCGCTCACCAAAATATACCCCGAAAAACTTATCTATACCCATAGCCATTAAAAAAGTAATAAGGGTAGCAAGAGCAATACTTAAAACTATGCTTTTCTTCTTAAGTACCACCAATACATCTCTATAGAAAAAAACCAGCACTGCAAAAAGTGTAGCCAAATGTAACCACACAAAAAAAGCAATTTTATTAGCTCCTCCAAGAATAGAATTTACTAAAAATAGATGGCCAGAGCTACTTATAGGCAAAAACTCCGTCGCTCCCTGGATAACTCCTAAGGCTATGACTAAAAACATAAGTTAAACTCTAAAAATAAGATATAAGGAGAAAAACACAATTAAAATCCCAGCAATCAATACCGTTATAGTAAATAAATCTATTCTCTTATCCTTTGCTTCCTTTGTATCTACCTCCAGACTATCTTTGGGATGATAAGTGTCCTTTTTGTCAAGAAGATTTCCTAAATATTCTCTACACCCTTCGCATATACACAAATGCTCCTCTATTAGCTGGGTATTTTCCTCTGAAGAGCTATGATTTACATACTGTGGGATAATTTCCCTTATCTTCTCACAATCCATAAAAAAAGAATAAAAGGGGTAAAACAAAAAGACTCTTTTCTCTTTTTATCTTACCCCCCCTAGAATAACAACTACCTTATCTTTTAAACCTACTATCTCTATCAAACTTTGGACGGCGTCTTAAGGCTTTACTTACCCGCAGCTTACGCCCTTTAACCTCCTGGCCATCCAAAGAATCTATTGCTTTCTGAACATCTTCATCGCTATTAACTTCCACAAAGCCAAAGCCCTTAGAACGCCCTGTGAACTTATCTTTGACAATTCTTGTTTCTTTAACAGAAACGCCTTTCTCTTCAAGCGCAGCTTGAAGCTCCTGTTCAGTCATGCTGTATTCTAAGTTACCTACATAGATTTTCTTCTCTTCGTTCATCTTATCTCCTTAAAATTTCCAGTTACCCACATAAACAAACCCCTATCTTCTTTTCTTTTTCTTTACATTCTTCCTCCTCTTTTGTGACGGTTTGGTATAATATTGCCTCTCCCGGTATTCTCTTAAAATACCTTCTCTCTTGCACTGAAGTTTAAACTTATGCAATGCCCGCTCAAAATCTTCACGCTTCTCTATCCTAACTTCTGCCATGAGTCCTCCTTTTGATTGTTTATATTGTACCATATTTATCATCTATGACAAGGTTTTTTAAGAAAACAGCCTATAAAATGATATTGATTTTTATAAAGTTAGGTGGTATACTAAAAATTACTCCGAGCCACATTGCAATGGCCAAGAATATCGCAATCTATATAAAAGACAAACGCAAAATGAATAAATGATTGATTTCTCTAATCTCAACCCCATCTCTTTAGATGATTCGCGGCGCTTAGAGAAAACTTTCTTCTCTTCCAAAGAAAAGAAGCCAAAAAGAAAGAAAAAAATCATTGCTATAGGCGGTGTTGTTTTCTTATGTATAGCTATATTTATAGCTATATTTCTCCTAAACTTTAATATATTAATTTTGCCTCAATATAAAAATACCCTTAAAGCCAGCGAGATTAGTTTACTAAGAGACGAAGCGGTATCCTCTATAATCCTAATCAACCCCCAATTAGGTTCTAAAATAACAAAAAACGCTCTCTTAATTGATGTACCGTTTAATACTGATACTGGATTTGCTGTCAACCTAAAGGATAAAATTGACATCTCTAACTCTACATTAACCCTTGTGGCTAAGAATGTAAAAAAAAGGCTTAATATCCATCTTACCTTAAGGGACAATAATTTCTTCTCTAACGCTAAAAATCCTTTAGAAAAAGTGGTAACTAACCTTAAAAAAGATTCTGCTTATATAGAAATCCCCATAACAATAAAAGATGTTGTAGAGGGCAATCTTAACACTAAACGGATAACACAGTTAAGATTTGTATTTCATCAGGATGAAACAAATTCACTACCTCTATTGATAAAAGAAATAATCTTAAGAAAAAGGAGGTAAAATGATTATAATATCCCTAGCTAACCAGAAAGGAGGATGCGGTAAGACGACCACAGCGGTAAATTTAGCCTACGCCTTAGCCAATAAAGGAAGGCATGTTCTTATGGTAGACTTAGACCCACAGGCACACGCTACCTTCTCCTTGGGAATACAGCCCAAATACACCTCCTCTGATTTCTTTGATAATATTATAAACAACCGCCCTTTTGACTATAACAGTTATCTTACAAACCGCGCTAATAATCTCTATGTGTTGCCTTCAAGTATTGGCTTAAGCGCAGTCGAACAATCGCTAATAGAACACGAAAATAAGTTAGATGTACTCTCAAACGCCCTAGGTAAATACGAAGCAGCATTTGAATATTGTATTATAGACTGTCCTCCTAATCTGGGAGTTCTTACGCTAAATGCTTTAGTAGCAAGTAGTTATGTTATTGTTCCTATAGGGGTATGCGAACTCTCTCTTAAAGGCGTAGAGAACTTAAACAATATTATAAAAATACTTTATGAACATAAGAAAGTGACTCCTCAAATATACTACCTCCTTACTCAGCTGGATAGGCGTTTTAAATTCTCCCAATCATTTTACAAGAAAATCCAAGAATACTTTGGAAATACTCTCTTAACTACCGTAATAAGAACAAACATCCACTTAAGAGAAGCTGCTGCCAGCGGCTTAAGTATCTTTGAGTATAAAAAGGATTCGCGAGGAAGCCAAGATTACCGCCAGCTTGCACAAGAAATAGAAAAAATATCGCACCCTCCGCGTCTTGTAAAATTCATCTTAAAAGGAAAAGAATTCAAAGAAGTCTATCTGGTAGGAGAATTTAATGACTGGGCTCCTTGTGATACTTATAAACTCAAGAAAATAGACGATGATACCTGGGCTATTGACCTACCTCTTAAGAAAGGAAAATATAGTTACAAGTTTATAGCGGATGGAAGATGGATAAATGACCCTTCAAATAATCTCCAGGAAGACGATGCTTTCGGCGGAAAGAATTCTGTAGTAATGATTAACTAATAATCAGCCATAAAGAAGTTCTTTAACCTGAGGAAGAACTTCCAAAGTAGCTTCGTATCCTCTTTTTATAAATTCCTCTTTAGCGCTAAAATCAGTCCAGCTTAAATCTCCTAAATCAGGATGTATAACTACATCGGAAATATCTAAAGATCCTCTTATAAACTCCTGCTGCATAGTTTCTATACTGCCAAAGATGAAATCGAACACATTAAAAATACTCTTTTTACGGTAAATGTTGCGAACTTCTTCGCGGTGAGGAGTAACGTTTACAGCCACTATCTTCTTTATATCGAACTGAAGAAGTATCTTTGTAGGAAGAGGACTTAATACCCCTCCATCAAGAAACATCTCGTTCTTAAAAACAATAGGCTCAAATATCCCCGGCATAGCACAGCTTGCACTTACAGCTTTATAAATTAACCCTTCATCTATGGCAACTATCCTTCGCTTCTTGAAATTAAAAGCAACGACCGCCAGCGGGCACACTACATCTTTAAAAGAACGCCTACCAAATATTTCTCTAAATACTCCTTCTAACCGCCTTGCTTTTATTATACCTCTAAAGGGAAAAGAAAAAGATGAGAAGGAAAACAACTTTATTTTTTTGCTAAGTAATTCAACTGCTGCCTCCATATCCCTGAAAGAAAAACCTAACGCCCACATCGCTGCAATAACCGACCCAATACTTGAGCCACATATCATATCCAACGGCACATTATTTTCAGCAATAGCTTTAAGAACTCCTATATGAGCAACACCATATGCCCCTCCACTGCCTAAAGCTAATCCTAAGGTTTTCTCTGCTAAAACCCTTTCGAGATAATCCAATCTCTCTTTATAACCCCTGTCTCCTCTTTTGCCTAAAATAACATTTTCTTCGTCTCTAAGTCTATACGTATGAATGACCTTTGGGTAATCACCTCTATCTGTTAAAATCACCCTTACTGTTTTTTCTATATATTTGAATTTATCTTTAATGCTTTTAAGCTTTCTCGAAAAGAACTCATCTTTATCTTGATGGCTGCTTAAAATATAAACGTGGTTGATAATATTAAAAACTGTCACCCAATAACCCACATCTTCCTTGCTAATAACGTAAAAAATAAAATGGTAATTTTCTAACAAAAAATTACCCAAAGAAAGCAGCTCATCTTTAAAAGTTGTATCCATCTTTAAGCACAAGTAATTTACCCCTTTTATCTTTTTTACTGATAAATCCTCTCTAAATTCACCATCAAGAGTAAAAACATCTACATTCTCACCCACTACTTTGGGAAGCACAAAACTGCCAGAAGATGATGCCTCTACAACAATAACTTCCTTTTTGTTATGCAAAACAAGAAGGCCTGCCAGCTCAATTACCACAGAAAGAAGCTGCCTATAATCACCGTCTAAAATAGAAACAATCCCGGTGGACTTAAATATTCTCTTAGGCCTGTCTGCTCGCTTCTTTACTCTTCTAGAAAGAATCTGAGAAAAATAGAAGGCAAGAAACGGACTTTTTTCTATAAAATCCCTAAACTTATCTTCCTCTATGACAACAATTAGGCAGTTCTCAATGGCCTTAGTCGTAACAGAGTGCGGGTCTTTAGTAAAAAGAGAAATAATACCAAAAGGAGTCCCCTTCTTTATAAGCTCTATCTCACGCTCTTTTCCCTCGATAAACGAAATAGCAACAACTCTTCCTTTAATAAGAAAATAGAAATAACCTGGTTTTTCTCCCTCGCGATAGATTATTTCTCCCTTCTTGTATTCTCTAAGAGAGGAAATATTAAGAAGCTCTTTAACCTGGCTCTTTTTAAGACGATTAAAGGGAGAAAAGGCAGATATTATCTCTTCAGTCAGCATCCTTCTCTTCTATATCTATACAATTATTTCTGCATATGTCTCTGTATTTTAAGGCAAAAGGCTTTATCTTCCTGGAAAAGTTGTTGAAATCCACATCTACTAACCCAAACCTACAACTGTAACCTTTATCCCACTCAAAATTGTCAAGGAGAGACCACCAAAGGTACCCCCTAACATCTACCCCATCATTAATAGCTTTTACTACGCTCTCTATGTGGGAAATCATAAACGAGGCGTATTCTTCATCCAAGGAGGCAACTGTTCCATTCTCAGTTATAATTATAGGCAGATTATATTTTTTTAACTTTACAAGCAACTCATAAAGACCAAAAGGGAAAACCCACCATCCCAAATCATTCCTCTTAAGCTTGTGATGGGCACCTGTACATTCTCTGCCCCAGAGGGAAAAATCAGCTTTTGTAAACTCACTGCAATAATAATTTAAACCAATAAAATCAAGGCATTTATTCTTATGCAAATAATCCAATACATAAAAATTGAAAAAACGGCTTCTTATAAAAGAAAAAAGATTGTTCTGTCCAAAGTTTAAATAAGAACAAGGAATAAATACCCTCATATTCTTTGCTATGGAAAGAAAAGATTTTTTATCTGCGTATATACTCTTTATCTCTTGATAAGATAAAATATAGGCTTTCAGGATATTCCTTAGGGCACGCAAAGCTTCTTTTGTGGATTCTATCCCTGGCGGCCATATGCCTTTTAAGAAGCCATTATAAACATACACTACAGGCTCATTAAAAATTATCCAGTATTCTACATTATCCTTTAATAGAGAAACTACTTTTTTTACATAACATAAAAAATAATCTATAAGTTTATGGTTTAGCCAACCTCCCTCTTTAGCATACCATATAGGATTGGTAAAATGATGTAAAGTAACAACGGGTGTTATATTGTATTTTCTAAGCGTATCTATGACATCCTTATAATGTTTAAGGCTGGCTTCGTTAAAGTTGTCTTTGTGCGGGTAAATTCTTGACCATTCCAGAGAAAAACGAAAGGCATTATGAGACAAAGAAAAAGCAATCTCTATATCTTCCTTAAAGAACTTATAATGATTGGCTGATGCCCCTGCGCGTTCTAAGCCTCGCTCTTTCTCCCAGAGAAACCAGTCACTGTAAATGTTTTCGCCCTCGGTTTGATAGCTAGAGATACTTGAACCCCATAGGAAATTATGAGGAAAGTATAATCTCATCTAAAAAATAATATTGTTAGGAAGAAAGAACCTCTACTGCTTTATCATTATCATTAGAAGAAAATACAAGTATTGCTTCATGTTCAGGTTTAGAGGTTGTGCCATAAATATGAGTTAAATCTATGTTGGCCTCTTTTAATTTATCTAACAATGAACTAAGCTGGCCTATCTTATCAGGAAGCTCAACCACAATAACTTCTTTCTCCTCAAAATCATACCCATTATTTACGAGTAATTCTTTTGTCTTGGCATTATCTGAAGTAAGCACTCTAAAGAATGCCTCATCGCCAACTGCCCAAGCAGAAATAGCTCTTATATTAACGCCGCCAGAAGAAATTATCTCAGTTAATGCGGCCAGAGCACCTACTTTGTTTTTACCTTTTATGAAGAGTTCTTGTGCCTTTACTGCCTTCATCTTACCCTCCTTTTTAAAATCTTAATTTAAATATCAAGAAGCTTGCGCGCAGAGCTTTTGCCTATTGCCTTCTTAAAATCATCAAAATCAATAAATACTTCTTTAGGGTACATTTTGCGAAAACGTTCTATCACAGAAAAGTCCGCTCTTCTTCTGAAAGCTATAAACTTAAACTCTTTTTTACATTGGGGACAGGTTTTCTCTCCAATACTTACACCTACTTTATGACAGGAGAAACACTCTCCGCTTAACTCTCCTACCACAAAAAGAGAATTTTTTATATCATCAACATCAAACTTATACCACGCCCTTAAGAAAACCTTCACTTTTTCTTTTTCCTCCTGTAAAAGCTGCTTATAGAGTTTATAACCTCAGCGGGTGTATCTACAATTTTAAATAAATACAAATCAGAAGAAACAATTGTACCTTCTTTTATTAAAGTCTCTTTAAGCCAGCTTAAAAGTCCGCGCCAGAAACTCTTCCCCACAAGAATAATAGGAAAAGGAGGAATTCTTTCTGTCTGAACCAAGGCCAACCCCTCAAAAAGCTCATCAAGAGTGCCATAGCCGCCGGGAAAAACCACAAAAGCACAGGAATATTTGGCAAACATAACTTTTCTCACAAAAAAATACCTGAACTCCAAAAGGTAATTAACATATTTATTAGGGATTTGCTGTTCAGGAACAAGAATATTTAATCCCACCGAAACCCCACCTGCTTCCTTTGCCCCTCTGTTAGCAGCCTCCATTATGCCAGGACCTGCGCCTGTCATTACAGTATACCCTTTCCTAGTAAGAGTATATGCGGTTTTACAGGCTAATTTATAAAAGGAACTGGCAGAAGGGGACCTTTTTGAACCAAAGAATACAACGCCTTTTTTTATATCAGAAAGCCCCTCAAAGCCTTCTACAAACTCGCTCATAATACGGAAAACCCGCCAGGTGTCTCCTCTTATAAAGTCATTGCCAAATATATGTTTGTTCTTTTCTAAGGATATAAATTTGCTTTTATTTCTCTTCATATCAAATCACCATTTTAGAGGCAATACGGGTAATAAAAGGCATATGGCATAGTTTCCCTGTTAAAGAAGAATAAACCCCGTATAAAGAAGCAACAACAAGAAGAATCCATCCCCAAACGTAGAGCAAGCCTCCCAGAATAGGTATAAAAGGAATAAAGAAACATATAATCTCTAAAATAAAAATAACAAGCCCCTGCCGGGCATGGTAATGGGTAAAACGGTTATCCTTCTTAAAGATAAAAGCTAAAAGCCACAAAAAAAATACATAAGAAAGTGCCGCCAATGCTGCCCCCTCTCTTATTTCCTCCTCAGGCAACTTTAACTCATCCCCCATAAAGCCTCCTTTTTGAATATAATATTATACTTTAGATAGTAAAATAATCAATAAAAAACCCCGTGCACTTTTATTATATGCACGGGGTTTAAATCACCTTTAGTCTACTTAGAAAGCAACTTTTACGCTTCCCTTTACAGAATAAGCGCTTTCGTCATTAGAAGAAGCAAACCAGCTTCCCGGCTCAAACCAGGCACCAGTTAGTTTAAACTGGACATCTTCTGTATAGTCATAAGTAGCAAATATATCAAGCTCATCGCCTAA
>CAYVYZ010000001.1:51894-107036 GCA_964455875.1 uncultured Planctomycetia bacterium
TTAGTATCAGGGTCGCCGACAATTAAGCCGCTTCCGTAATGAAGGTTCTGGCGGCCAACAATTAATGTAGCAACCGGCGAGAAGAACTCTTTCATTTCTAAATAAGCTAAATCAAGGTCAATGTCAGTACTGCTACTTGTTTCTGTACACCATAACCTTTCATTAATGAGGCGGATTACTGCATTAACCCCTTCAGTTAAAGCAGCGTCCACCCTTAGACGCACCTGGGTAGCAATAAAATCACTTGCGTCAGGGTTTCCGCCTGCGCCTAAAGAGAAATCACGGGTAACTGCAGTTGAAGTAACATCTCCGCTTACTTTTACACTGTTTACTGCAGCAAATACCCCTAAGGGTAGTAGAAGCAAAATAGCTAAGATTGTGTTTAACCTCCTCATCTAAACCTCCTTTCTCTTCATCTTAATTTTATACTTAACAAGGTTTCGCCTTGGGATTACATTTATCTTCTTAAAATTTATCCTTTACAACTCTGGGCATTCTCTTTTTCCTCACCTCCCTTCTTGCCTTTATTAGAGTTGCAAGCTCTCTTATATTTATATTCTTTTATCAGATAATTCTTTGATTGTCAAGTATTTTTGTCCGTTAACCTAAAAACAATCGACTATTTTCTATTCGCTAAACGCTACATACTATTCGCTAATCGCTATACGCTATCTCTTTAAATGCGCCCGGGCCGAATCGAACGGCCACATCAGGCTTAGGAGGCCTGCGCTCTGTCCTTTTGAGCTACGGGCGCTAAATGGCGTATAGCTTATGGCTTATGGCGTATAGCATAAATGAAAGTTGAGAAACAGCATAAAGAATGGCAAAAGACAAAAAAAGAATTATTTAAGTCTAATGAATAAGAAATTAAAATTCTATCAGGGAATAAACTGGATACTTCTTTAATCTCTTTCTTCCTTTTAACTCTTTAAGCTCGATTAAAAAAGCAATACCAATAATTTTTGCCTTGAGTTTCTTCACTAGATTAACAATAGCCAATGCAGTTCCTCCTGTGGCAAGTAAATCATCAAGAATCAAAACCCTACTGTTTTTAGGGAAAGCGTCTCGGTGAATCTCTAAAGAATCTTTTCCATACTCTAAACTATAAGTATAGCGGTAGGTTTTATAGGGTAGCTTTCCTGGTTTTCTTACGGGGACAAACCCGCATTTTAACTTATAAGCTAAAGCTGCTGCAAAAATAAACCCCCTTGCCTCAGCAGCAACAATGTAATCTATTTTTTTGTTCTTAAAAAGAGCCGCTAAGTCGTCTATGGATTTAGCAAAAGCACGGGGATTATTAAGAAGGGTGGTAATATCCCTAAAAAGAATGCCTTTCTTAGGAAAATCAGGAATGTTTCTTATCGTGTTTGATAAATCCATTGGTCCTCCTTTAGTTAAATTTCTAACTCTTCTTTCTGTTGCTGTCTTGCGTATTTTCGCAATTTGTTTAATGCGCTGTCTTCTATTTGCCTTACTCTCTCTCGTGATATTTTAAGCTCTTTGGATACTTCCGCTAAAGTATGAGGCTTTCCGTCACTTATACCAAAACGCAAATCAAGAATTTTTCTCTCTCTTTCATTAACAAAGTCCAAAAGTTCTAATACCCGCTCGTGCCTAAAGAAATGCTCTATCTCCTGTTCGGTATCCGTATAACCTGTGGTTCTTATAAAATCAGACAATCGAGAATCACCATCTGTGCCAACTGGGGCTTCCAAAGAAGCTTTTTTTTCTATCCACATTTCAATATCGGCAACCTTGCTTGCAGGAAATTTCATCTTCTTTGCAATCTCTGCACGCGTGGGCTCTCTCTTCAACTTCTGCATAAGCCGGTTTTTGGTTTTTATATACTTAGAAATAAATTCGCTCATATAGACAGGGATACGAATGGTTTTGCCCTGGTCAATCAAAGCACGGGTAATTGCCTGCCTAATCCACCATGCAGCGTATGTAGAGAAACGGTATCCTTTTTTGGGGTTAAACTTATCAATAGCACGCATAAGGCCAATGTTGCCTTCTGCAATTAAATCCATAAGAGGAAGATTAAAGTGGGCGTAATGCTTGGCAATGTTAACCACAAGTTTTAAATTAGCATTTATTATCTTCCAGCGGGCCTTAATATCTCCTTTGCGGCATTTTCTAATAAGTTCTAATTCTTCCTTCTTAGAAAGAAGTGGTATGTCCTTAATCCTTTCTAAGTAAGCCCTTATTGCTTCCATCTGTTATTTTTTCTTTTTGGGCTTTCTTTTTCTCTTCTCCTCTATGACTGCCTGCGCTGCAGAAAGCCTTGCAATAGGGACACGGAAAGGAGAACAACTTACGTAGGTAAGCCCTACTTTGTGGCAGAACTTAACAGACTCAGGATCCCCTCCGTGTTCTCCACATATCCCCAATTTTATATCCCGCCTGGCCTTCTTACCCAAAGCCACTGCCATTTCAACCATTTTCCCTACACCCAGGGTATCTAAGCTTTGAAAAGGGTCTTCCTTGTATATCCCCAGCTTAACATAATCCCCTAAAAACTTACCAGCATCATCACGGGAGAATCCACATCCCATTTGAGTTAAGTCGTTGGTACCAAAAGAAAAGAATTCAGCAACCTTAGCTATCTCATCGGCAGTAACTGCAGCACGAGGCACCTCAATCATTGTACCAACCTTAACATCAAAGGGCAACTTTTTAAGTTTTCTCTCTTTCTTAACCTCCTCGATGGTTTGTATAATTACTTCCTTTTGCAACTTAAGCTCCATAACATTACCTACCAAAGGCACCATTATCTCTGGCTTAACCTTAATCTTTTTCTTATAAACATTTAAAGCAGCCTCAATAATCGCCCGCGTTTGCATCTGGGTTATCTCAGGGTAAGTAATGCCGAGCCTGCAGCCCCGATGACCCAACATAGGGTTAAGCTCTTTTAAACTCTCGACTGTATCTTTTACCTTTTCTAAACTTACCCCCATTGCATTAGCCAATGCTTCCTGTCCACTTCTATCATGCGGCAAAAACTCATGCAAAGGAGGGTCAAGCAACCGTATAGTGCAGGGCCTTCCCTTTAATTCTTTAAATATACCTTCAAAATCTCCTCTCTGAAGAGGCAAAAGTTCTTTTAATGCATTCAGATACTGCTCTAAAGGCTCTCTCAACTTTTCCTTAAGCTCTTCTATCTTTTTAGCATCTTTTTCCTGTTCTATAGCTTCCCTTAAAGCCCTCACCTCTGGGGCGGCAAGAATCATTTTTCTGAAAGAGGTAATCCGCTCCCCCTCAAAAAACATATGTTCAGTGCGGCATAGCCCAATACCCTCTGCACCAAACTCAACCGCCACTTTTGTATCATGAGGAGTATCGGCATTGGTACGCACTCCAAGTTTTCTTATGCTATCTGCCCACTTCATAAGAGTGCCAAAAGGTCCGCTCACACGGGGAGAAATGAGCTTAATCTTACCAACATAAACTATCCCTTTGCTCCCGTTAAGAGAAATCCAGTCTCCTTCTCTTATGGTTAAATCTTTAGCGCGCATCTCTTTGTTTTTCTCATCCATAATAATATCGCCACATCCGGCAACACAACACTTACCCATTCCTCTTGCTACAACCGCAGCATGAGAAGTCATCCCTCCCCTTGCAGTAAGAATACCCTTTGCTGCATTCATTCCTCTAATATCTTCAGGAGAAGTCTCTAATCTGCAGAGAATAACGTCTTTTCCTTCCTTTGCCCACTCTTCAGCATCCTTAGCAGTAAATACTGCCTGGCCCATAGCTGCTCCTGGCGAGGCAGGTAGACCGCTTTTAGAAAACACTTTTGCTTTCTTTTCCTCTGCCTCATCAAAAGTAGGGTGTAAAAGCTGGTCAATTTGAGTAGGCTTAATTCTTGTGAGTGCTTCTTCTTTGCTAATTAAACCTTCTTTAACCATATCCACGGCAATCTTAATTGCTGCCTGGGCAGTTCTCTTTCCTACGCGTGTTTGAAGCATATAAAGCTTGCCTTTTTCTATCGTAAATTCAAAGTCCTGCATATCTTTGTAATGCTTTTCTAACTTCTTTCTTATTGCTTGAAGCTCCTCGTAAACTTTTTTGTTTTTCTTCTTTAAACCATCTATAGGCAAAGGGGTTCGTATTCCTGCTACAACATCTTCGCCTTGAGCATTCATAAGAAACTCTCCATAGAGATGATTATCGCCGGTTGAAGGATTACGTGTAAATCCTACCCCTGTTCCTGAATCATCGCCCATATTACCGAAAACCATCATCTGAACATTCACCGCTGTTCCCAATAATCCTTTAATGTTATTAATCTCGCGGTAAGCGATGGCACGTTCATTATTCCAAGAGCCAAAAACCGCATCTATAGCAATCATAAGTTGCTTTTTGGGGTCAGAAGGAAAATCCTGATTAGTATATTTCTTATAAATATCCTTGTAACGCGTAACCAGAGACTTTAAATCTTCAACATCTAAGGCTGTATCAGGAACCTCGCGATTAAGGGCTTCCTGCATCAAAGAATCAGCATCTTTTAGCCCTCTTTTTTTGGCAATTGACCTTTTTATTTCTTCCAATTCATGCTCAAAAGCATGATGAGGTACTCCCATTGCTACGTCTCCAAACATCTGGATAAACCTACGATAAGAATCCCAAGCAAAACGTGGATTATTAGTAAGGCGTGCCAACCCTTCAACTGCCTCATCATTAAGACCTAAGTTTAAGATTGTATCCATCATACCAGGCATAGAGACTGCTGCCCCACTTCTTACAGAAACTAAAAGAGGGTTATTCTTATCGCCAAACTTCTTATTGGCAGCCTTCTCTAGCTTCTTAAGGTTACTTTCTATCTGCTCTTTTAGTCCTGAAGGGTACTTTTTATTATTATCGTAATATATTTTGCACACTTCTGTAGTAATGGTAAAACCAGGGGGAACTGGAATGCCAATACTGCTCATCTCTGCCAGATTGGCTCCTTTACCACCCAAAAGGTTTTTCATTCCTGCATTACCTTCTGCTCTACCAGAACCGAAGAAGTATACAAACTTCTTTGCCATATCTACCTCCTTCTTTAAGCAAACTCGCAGTAATTATTAACTCTTTAATTTTTCCACTAATACCTCTAAAATCCTGCTTGCATCTATCCTTTCCTGTTCCATTGTATCACGACTGCGCAGAGTAACTTTCTTGTCGGTTAAACTGTCTACGTCAACTGTAACACAAAAAGGAGTGCCAATCTCATCCTGGCGACGATAAAGTTTTCCAATAGCTGCTGTATCATCATAAAAAGCGGGTATTTTATCTTTTATATCATAAAAAATCTTTTTTGCAAGTTCAACAATCTCACTATTTTTCTTAAGTAAAGGGAAAACAGCCACTGTATAAGGAGCAAGCTCGGGCTTCAGCCTAAGAACAACCCTCTTTCTTCCCTTTACATCCTCTTCATGGTAAGCATCACAGATAACGGCAAAAAACGTTCTATCCACTCCGCTTGACGGCTCAATTACATAAGGGAAAAACCGCGTCTTTGTCTCTTCGTCAAAATAGGTTAAGTCTTTCTTACTAACTTGAGAATGACGACGTAAATCATAATCAGTTCTATTGGCAATACCTTCAAGTTCACTCCAGCCAAAAGGAAAATTGTATTCAATATCAGTACAGGCGCGCGCATAATGAGCAAGCTCATCTTTAGAATGGGCCCGCTTTCTTAAATTACTTCTTTTTATTCCCATAATATTTGTATAAAACTCATAGCGTTCCTCTACCCAGTATTCATAAAACTCATCAGCCTCACTGGGCTTTACAAAATACTCAATCTCCATCTGGTCAAACTCTTTCATTCTAAAAATAAAGCTTCCTGTAGTAACCTCATTCCTAAATGCTTTTCCAATCTGAGCAATCCCAAAGGGAAGTTTCTTATGGGTTACATTTAGTACATTGAGGAAGTTGGTAAAGATACCCTGGGCAGTCTCAGGGCGCAAGTAAGCATCACAAGGAGAATCTTCTGTAGCACTCACATTGGTTTTAAGCATAAGGTTAAATTTCTTAGGCTTATTCTTTAGAGCATCTATGGTCGTAGCACATTCAGGGCATATATACTCATTATTAGAAACTTTCTCTATCTTATCTATGCGGAATCTCTTTTTGCATTTAGGGCACTCTATGAGGTAATCGTTGAACCCCTCTAAATGGCCGGAAGCAACAAAAACAAGACTGTGCATTATAATGGCACTGTCTAACCCTACAATATCGTCGCGAGTTAAAACATACCTATGCCACCATATATCTTTTATTTTCTTTTTTATCCGTGCACCCAAAGGGCCGTAATCCCAGAAGCTAGAAAGTCCTCCATAGAGTTCAGACCCCCCAAAGATAAACCCCCTTCTACGGCATAAAGAAACTATTTGAGACAATTTATCTTTTTCCATACAGAAAAGAAGAAAATATTATACTCCAAAATAGGTAAAAAGCAATGTATTTTTGGGATGTCTCGCCGACAAATAACATATTAGTAGGGTTTTAAAAACTTGCTTACAATCTCAGAAAGGGTAGGATGAATAAGAGTGAGCTTTTTAAGCTGACTGAGTTTAAGTGAATTTTTTATAGCAAGAGAAAAAAGACTTATAAGTTCTGCTGCTTTGCGAGAAACAATACCTGCTCCCAGAATATTTTCTTTGTCATCAAAAAGCACCTCAATAAACCCGTCGGTATCAGAATAAACATAAGAAGAAGAAAACCTAAGAAAATTGGATTTAATTGTGTGGTATTTTATATTCTTTTTCTTTGCCTCCTCCTCAAGAAGCCCCACACAGGCAAGCTGAGGCTGGGTAAATACACATTCTGCCAGCCCAAAGAAATCAAGTTTAACTTTACTACCCCCTATATTCTCCAAAGCAACCCGCGCCTCTTCTTCTGCCGCATAGGCTAAGAGTCTGTCTCCCGTGATATCCCCTACAGCATAAACATTCTCGATATTTGTCCTTAAGTATTCGTTAACACACACCCAACCTTTATTGTCAACCAGACCTAATCCCTTAATATCTAACCCATAGGTATTGGGTCTTCTTCCTGCTGCTAACAGTACCATATCAAACTCATCCAGATTATAGTTATTAATATCATCTTTGAGTTTTATCTTAATTCCTCTCCTTTCAAGAATGCTCTTTAACCGCGAGCTTAAGAATTTATCAAAACCGGGGATAATCCTGTCTTCTTTCTCAATAACCAGAGTATCCTTCTTTAAGTTGTTCAGTATACAGGCAATCTCAAGCCCTACCGCTCCTGCCCCCACAATAAGAAACTTTTGAGGAAGGGAAGAAAAAGAAAAGATATCTTCGGCAAAAAACACTTTTTTTCTATCTACAGGTATCAATTCATAAGGCAAAGACCCCACAGCAATAACAATATTTTCTGCTTCGATAACTTTGTCATTTGCTTTTATCCTATTCCTATCAATCAGCTGAACATCTGCCCACAATACATCAACGCCTTTCTTCTTAAGGTAATCTAAAGTTGGATTTTTGATAGACTCTACTATCTTATTCTTTTTTTTGTATATAGCTTCTAAATTGTGCAAGTTTAACGAAGAATTTAAGTAATACTTGGCAGGAATACAACCGCGGTTAAGACAGACACCGCCAAAACTATCATAATCTTTATCAATTAGGATGGTCTTAAAATTATAGTAAAGAGAGGCTTTTGCTGCTTCAATACCTGCTGCTCCTGCACCAATAATTGCTACCTTATACATTCCAAAAACTTATTTTTCATCTTCTTAAGAAGTTCTCTCTCCTTTGCACTCAAGCGAAGCTTAACTATTCTGTCTATCCCCTTGCGATTAATAACACAGGGAACCCCTAAACACACCTCCCCTAACCCGTATTCTCCTTGAAGCAATACTGATACGGGAATAATTTCATTTTTATCTTTAACAATAGCCTCTATCAACTTATAACAGCTTAAAGACGGAGCAAAAAAAGCACTTCTGTTTTTAAGAAAGCCCACTATTTCTTTGCCACGTTCTTTAACCCTCTGGGTTATTTTTTCTATCTTGCCCTGACTTAAAAAGACATCAAGAGAACTACCTTTAATAGTTGAACTAGAGGTAACTGGCAACATATCTTTACTGTGAAGACCACAAACCAACGCATCAATGCTATAAGGAGATATTTTTGTCTCGCTATAAATTAGGTTAAGAAAGCGCGAAGAATCCAAAGAGGACCCCATCCCCATAATACGAAAACGCCCGAACGTGCTATGCTTATTAACTATGTAAGTTATTGCGTCTAAAGGGTTTGTAACAACAATTATCAAAGACGTAGGCGCTAAACGTTTTATCTTCCGTGTAACTTCGATAACAATTTTACTATTTGTCTTAAATAAATCGTAACGCGTCATTCCTTCCTTGCGAGGAATGCCACAGGTGATAACCACTATGTCTGAGTTTTCAATATGATTTATATTAGAGGTGCCTAAAATATGCGTATTAAACTTAAGAAACCCTCTTGTATCTTCTAAATCCAAAGCTACCCCTTTTGCCAAAGAACCAGAAATATCCACCAAGACTAAATTTTTTATATCCAAGTGCGATAAGATATGAAAAGCAAGCATACTCCCCACAGAGCCGCTGCCAATTATGGAAATTTTTTTAACCATAATACATTAACTCTTTAACTCTTTTATTTTTGATATAATAGCTTCAGCCATTCCTTTTGTGCCTACGGCGGAAGGGTCATCACGGTTGGGCTTTAAATCGTAGGTAACAAATTTTCCTTCTTTTATTACCTCACATGTTGCCTCTTCAAGCAAAGAAGCTGCTTCAAACTCACCTATGTGTTTAAGCATCATAACACCTGAAAGAATGGTAGCGGTGGGATTAACTTTGTTTTTGCCTTGATACTTCGGGGCAGCGCCATGAACCGGCTCAAAAACTGCACAATCATCTCCAATATTAGCCCCTGGCGCAATTCCTAACCCTCCTATTAATCCTGCGCATAAATCGGAAATTATATCACCATAAAGATTCGGCAACACTAAAATATCAAACTTATGGGGACGTAATACTAACTGCATGGAAAGATTATCCACAATAATATCTTCAGCAATAATATCAGAATAATCCTTTGCAACTTCCCTGAAAACCTGCAAAAACAACCCATCTGTAGCTTTCATTATATTTGCTTTATGGACACAAGTTACCTTCTTACGCTTCTGTTTTCTTGCTAATTCAAAGGCAAACTCAACAACCCTTCTAGAAGCAAAGTAAGATATTGGTTTTATAGATATAGCGCTATCCTTTCTTATTTCTCTATTAGTTGTCTTTTTAATGAAACTAATTATCTCTTGTGCTCCTTCTGTTTCTTTATCAAACTCTATACCTGCATATAAGTCTTCGCTGTTTTCCCTGACTACAACAATGTCTGTGCCAGGTCTTGCCTGAGGTATTCCCTCAATATACCGAGATGGCCTTACACAAGCAAACAAATCAAGACTGTGACGTATAGCTACATTAACCGACCTAAACCCACTCCCCACAGGGGTAATTATAGGACCTTTAATGGCTACCCTGTTCTTTCTTATAGACTCTAACGTCTTTTGAGGGAGAATACTTCCCTCTTCCTTTAAAGCAGGTTCTCCTGCAAGAACAAATTCCCAGTTTATCTTAAGCCCCAAAGCATCGATACATTGCAAGGTAGCATCAATAACTTCTGGACCAATACCATCACCAGGAATCACTGTAATATCATATCCCATTATTTCACCTTAAAATTACGATGTTTTCTTAAATACTCTATAATTCCGCCAACTTTTATCAACTCTTTGCGAAAATTATCAAAAGGAGGAAACTCTACTATGAAATTATCTCTCATTCTCTTAATAACCCCTTTATCCACATCAACAATTAAGTCATCTTTCTCTCTAAAATGAGTGGTATCTGCCTCAATGAGAGCTAAACCAATATTAAAAGCATTGCGATAGAATATGCGGGCAAAGTTTTTCGCGATAACGCACAAAATGCCTGCTTCCTTTATGACCCAAGGAGCCTGTTCTCTTGAGGAACCCATACCAAAATTTTCTCCTGCCACTATTATAGATTTGTGAGGAATCACTTCTTTATAAAAATCAGGCCTAATATCTTCAAAAAGATAGCGAGAAAGCTTCTTCATGTCAGTAATGGCAAATTTATACCGGCCAGAAATTATCCAGTCTGTGTTGATATTATCACCGAATTTGAATACTCTGCCTTTAAATTTCATAATAATTAGAGATTATCAAACTCAACAATATTTTTAACTTTACTTATTGCTACCTCCCGGGTAATTATGCCTTCACGGTAAAGCTCTTTTAAACATTTATCCATAGTATGCATACCATATTGTGCTCCCATTTGTATTAAAGAAGGAATCTGGGCTATTTCTCCTTCTCTTATAAGATTGCGGATACCGGGAGTTGCAATCATAATTTCTGTAGCTAAAACTCTCCCCTTGCCTGTAGCACGTGGAAGAAGTAGCTGGGAAATTACCCCCTGAATACAGTCAGCAAGCTGAACTCTCACCTGTTTTTGCTGATGGGGAGGAAAAACATCAATAATCCTCTGCACCGTCTGTGGGGCATCAGGCGTATGTAAAGTCGCAAGAACCAAGTGCCCAGTCTCAGCAGCAGTAAGAGTAGTACCAATCGTTTCTAAGTCACGCATCTCACCAACAACAATAACATCAGGATCCTGGCGCAAAGCCCTTCTTAAGGCCTCAGGGAAAGAATGGGTATCAGCATAAACTTCTCTTTGTTTCACAACGCTCTTCTTGTTGGTATGAACGTACTCAATAGGGTCTTCTATGCATATAATAATCTCTTCTCTCTCCCCGTTAATAACATCAATCATCGCTGCTAATGTAGTACTTTTACCCATACCAGTAGGACCTGTAACTAAGACTAATCCATTGGGCTTTCTTATCAAATCATAAGCAACCAAAGGAACACCAAGTTCTTCAATTGTAGGAATCCTGTAAGGAATACGTCTGAAGGCTGCTTCTAAATTTCCCTTCTGATAATGCACGTTTATCCTGAATCTATCTAAGCCCGGCGCAGAAAAAGAAAAGTCCAGTTCTTTATCCCGCTCTAAACTTGCTTTTTGTTCATCATTAAGGATACTATAAATCAAGAACTTTGTATCATCAGGAGAAAGGACCTCTAAATCTGTAAAATGAAGCTTACCGTCAATCCTTAATATAGGTGGGCTATTCACCGTTATATGCAGGTCACTGGCATCCTCTTCCATCGTCATTTTAAAGAGAGAATTAATATCAATCATTTTTCCTCCTTCTTATTTATCACAATTTATTTTTTTTAATATATCTTCTAGGATCAGTTATCACACCCTTTAAAGCAGAAGCTGCCACAGTAGCAGGAGAAGCCAGATAAATAAAAGCATTGGGGTTACCCATTCTACCTTTAAAATTCCTATTGGCGGTAGAAATCACTACTTCCTTGTCTGCAGGAACACCTTGATGTGTTCCTACACAGGGACCACACCCCGGAGGAAGAATAATAGCTCCTGCTTCCATAAAAACTCTAAGCACTCCTTTCTTTAAGGCCGCAGCGTATATTTTCTTTGAGGCAGGCGCCACAATAAAACGTACATCTTCATTTATCTTCTTTCCTTTGACTATACTGGCAGCAATCTCCAAATCCTCAAGGCGTCCATTAGTACAAGTACCTAAATAGGCCTGCTGAATCCTTGTCCCCTCTACCTTCTCTATACATGCACCATTATCCACACTGTGCGGTTTAGCTATATAAGGAGAAATCTTAGACACATCAAATTCATAAACATCCTGATATCTGGCGTTTTTATCAGGATAAACCGGCTTAATCCTTTTAATTCCTATTCTCTTAAGGAAATTAAGAGTCTTCTTATCCGGTGCTATAATACCGCATTTTGCCCCAAATTCTATAGTCATATTAGTAATGGTAAATCTGGCGTCTAAACTTAACCGATCAACAACTTCCCCTTCAAATTCAACTGCTTTATAGGTAGCGCCATTGGCGGTAAATTTATGTATCAGATAAAGAATAATGTCCTTGCTATAAACCCCAAAAGGAATTTTTCCTTTAAGGATTATTTTATAGGTGTGAGGTACTTTAAACCAGTTTTTCCCTGTTATTAAGGCGACTGCTAAATCTGTTGAGCCTACCCCAAAGGCCGCACAACCTAAAGCACCTGCTGTTGAAGTATGGGAATCTGCCCCTAAAATCAACCTTCCTGGATAAGCAAATCCTTCTTCAATAACCAACTGATGAGATATACCACAACCAACATCATAAAGGAGATTGTGTACAGAGTAAGAGAATTTTCTCATCCTGCTATGAACCTTAGATACACCGATATTGGGTGAGGGGGAACTGTGGTCGATAAACATAGCGTAAGAACAAGAAACAGAGGGTTTTTTCTTGAACTTGCCTAAGGCATCAAGAACCAAAGAGGTTGTGCCATCTTGAGAAAAGCAAAAATCAACTTTGCAGATGCCAACATCGCCGGCATAAAGAGATTTCTGGGAGTGAAAAGAAAGAATCTTTTCAATTATAGTTTTTCCCATCAGATAACAAAGAAAACAACCACGAAAAGACCAACGTCTTATTTCTTAAAGAGCGCCCTTGTCTCTCTTCTTAAATACACCCTTCACACCAGAGAGGAATCCTTTCTTTTCTTCTTTCTTGCTTATAGGCTCTTCTTCTTTTTTAGGCTTCTCTTTCTTTTTCTTAAGCTTTTCTCTGCGCTGGGTAAACTCCACCAAAGAAAGGCTAGCACCATCTCCTTTGCGGGTGCCTATATTAAATATCCTGGTATAGCCGCCATTCTTATTATTGAAACGTGGCCCAATATCATCAAACAGCTTTTTTACAAGCGCATGACTTCCTAAAACATTATATGCAAGCCTACGAGAATGCAAATCTCCCCTTTTAGCCAGAGAAATAAGCTTCTCTATCTTAGGTCTTATTGCTTTAGCTTTAGATTTAGTAGTCTTTATGCGCTCATAAATAATCAAAGAACGCAAAAGACTCTTAACAAGAGCCTTGCGTTGGGCGCGAGGACGAGAAAATTTTTCACTTTTTTTTCTGTGTCTCATACTATCTGCATCTTTTTTCTGTCAATCTTCATCCCTAAAGACAACCCCATCCCTTTTAAAAGGTTTACTATTTCTACCAGAGACTTCTTACCAAAATTACGATAGGAAAGCATCTGATTCTCTGTCTTCTCTACTAAATCAGCAAGAATCTTTATATTTGCCTCTCTTAAACAGTTGGCACTTCTTACTGAAAGCTCTAACTCAGAGATAGGCAGTTTCAACTTCTCATAAAGGGCTATTTCCTCAGGGGTTAATTCTTCCACTTCTTCCTCTTCTGCTATTTCACCCAATGAAAAGAACAACTCCAAGTGTTTACTAAAAACTTTTGCTGCATAAATTAAAGCTTCCTTTGGTTCAATGCTTGCGTTAGTCCATATCTCCATAATCAAACGGTCATAATCTGTCCGGTTGCCTACCCTTGTATTTTCTACCTTAAAACTTACCTTTTTTACAGGAGTAAAAATGGAATCAACGGGAATGGTACCAATAGGTGAATCTTCCTTCTTGTTAAACTCTGCAGAAACAAAACCTCTGCCTCTACCCACATCCATCTCAATATTTAGCTTAGCACTCTTAGATGTTAAAGTGGCGATATGCAAATCAGGATTAATCACCTCAACAGTATCATCGGTAATAATATCTTTTGCCTTTACCTCTTTCTCTCCACTTGCCTTTATATAAATCTTTTTGGGAACTTTAGAGTATGATTTCAATACAATATTTTTTATATTAAGAATAATCTCAGGCACATCTTCCATTACCCCTTCGATTGCAGAAAATTCATGAGAAACCCCCTCAATCCTTACTGCTGTTACTGCGGAACCCTCTATAGATGACATCAACACTCTCCTTAAGGAATTTCCCAGTGTTACACCATACCCCCTTTCAAAAGGCTCAGCAATAAATTTACCGTAATAAGGGGTATAAGACTCCTCTTCAATAATAATCTTTTTGGGAAACTGAAAGTCTCTCCATTTTATCCCCATTTTAATACCTCCTTAATCGCCGTAATCGCTTAAAATATTTTATATACTACTTGGAATACAATTCTACAATAAACTGTTCGTTAATAGGTATAGTTACATCTTCTCTCTGAGGAATACGTGTTATTTCTATCTTAAGATTGTTTTTATCTACAGAAAGCCAAGAAGGAACGCTTCTTTCTTTAGAATTTGTCTCGTAGTTCTGACGAATCTGCTTTAACATGCCTTCTTTCCCTTTTATCTGAAGGATATCGCCCTCTTTAACCAGATAAGAAGGGATATCAACCCGTTTTTCACCAATAAAAACATATCCGTGGCGTACGATCTGACGCGCTTGTGCCCGGGATAAAGAAAAAAGAGCACGGTAAACAACATTGTCTAAACGTCTTTCTAAAAGTTGAATCAGTATTTCGCCAGTTGTCCCTTTTGACTTTGAAGCAATATAAAAAAATCTTCTAAATTGCCTCTCCATCATGCCATATATTCTTTTCACCTTTTGTTTTTCTCTAAGCTGCAAAGCATAATAGGAAGGCTTTGTTTGTTTCTTGCCGTGAAACCCCGGTGCATATGAACGTTTAGTAAAAGGGCACTTCTCTGTGTTACATTTTAAACCTTTCAAGAATAACTTCATGCCTTCTCTGCGGCATAACCGGCATCTTGCATCAATGTATCTTGCCATAAAACTCTCCTTTAAAACTATACCCTTCTCTTCTTCCTCGGCCTACAACCATTATGAGGAGAAGGGGTGACATCTTTTACTCTCTTGACACTCAAACCTGCGCTTTGAAGAGAACGAATCGCTGCTTCCCTTCCTGGACCAGGCCCTTTAACTACAACTTCCACTTCGCTTAATCCCATTTCTTTAACTCTCTTTGCCACATTAAGGGCTGCCAGCTGAGCAGCATAAGGCGTAGATTTTTTTGTCCCTTTAAATCCAATCAATCCCCCTGAAGCCCACGCTAAAGCGTTTCCTTTTAAGTCGGTAACAGTAATAATGGTATTATTAAAAGTAGCATTTATATGCACAACTCCTGCGTTAGAAGTTAAATGAATTTTCTTTTTCTTTTCTCTTCTTCTCTTCTTTGCCATAGTTTCTCCTTACTTTTTCTTAACTCCTCCCACTCTTGCTCTGGGGCCTTTTCTTGTACGGGCGTTACAACGGGTACGTTGGCCTCTTACAGGAAGCCCTCTTTTATGCCGCAACCCTCTATAGCAACCAATCTCTATCAACCTTCTTATACCGGAAGATATTTCCCTTCTTAACTCTCCCTCAATCTTATAGTGAGACTGAATGTAACTTACGATTCGCGCAATCTCATCATCGCTTAAGTCGCGTGCCCTCTTCTCAGGGTCAATGTTTGTTGCCGCTAATACATCCATGGCATTGGCAGGCCCTATGCCATAAAGATAGCGCAGCGATATCTTTATCTTTTTATCCTTGGGAATATCCACTCCTAAAATTCTCGGCATTACTCCTCCTTATAATAAACTTTATCCCTGACGCTGTTTATGTTTAGGGTTCTTACATATGACCCTTACTATCCCCTTGCGTCTTATTATCTTACACTTATCACATATTTTTTTTACGGAAGATTTTACCTTCATCTTTAAATCCTATTTATAACGATAAGTAATTCTACCTCGGTTAAGGTCATAAGGAGAAATTTCTAATTTTACTTTATCTCCAGGAAGAATTCTTATAAAATGCATTCTCATTTTCCCGCTTACATGAGCCAAGACTACATGCCCGTTATCAAGCTTCACCCTAAACATAGCGTTAGGCAATGCTTCTAATATTTCTCCCTCTACCTCAATCAATTCTTCCTTAGCCATAAACTAAGTTACTATATAAGGACCTCTCTTTGTAATAACAACTGTATGTTCAAAATGACAACTTAAAGATTTATCTTTAGTCCTTGCTGTCCAACCGTCCTCTAATATATCAACCTCATAATTTCCAGAAGAAATCATAGGTTCAATAGCTAAAACCATACCCTCCTTAAGAAACGCTCCGCTTTTCGGTGTACCAAAGTTAGGAACTTCTGGGTAACAGTGTAGTTTATGACCAATACCGTGTCCTACAAACCTTCTTATTACAGAAAACCCACTTTTTTCTACAACTCTTTGGATAGCAAATCCTATATCTCCTGTAGTATTCCCTACGCGTGCCTGTCTTATTCCTTCTTTTAAAGCAGCTATTCCAACCTTAAATAGTTTCCTGGCTAACGATGGCACTTTTCCTACTAAATAGGTATAAGCACAATCAACAAAAAGACCGTCTTTTTCTATCCCCAAATCTACACTCACAAGGCTCCCATCCTTTATCACCTTATCGCGACGGGGAATACCATGAATTACCTCTTCATCTACAGATACACACAAAGAAGCAGGATATCCATTATACCCTAAGAAAGCGCTCTTTAAATTTCTCTTTTTTAGAAAACGATCAAACTCCTCTTCTATATCTTTGGTTGTCATTCCTGACCTTATTATTTTCTTTAACTTTTGTAAAAATATATGAGCAATTCTACCTATCTTTCTCATAAGAATAATTTCTCTACTGTCTAACGTATCTTCCATTCTCAATCGCCTGTCTTATTCTACTAAAAACTTCATCTTTTTCATCCTTGGCATCTATATTTATAAGCACACCTTTCTCTTTGTAAAACTGTAAAAGAGGTCTACTTTCGCTCAAGAATACCTTAAGGCGTTCTTTTATAACACTAGGGGTATCATCTTTTCTCTGTATAAGCTCTCCTCCGCATACATCACAAACACCTTCCACTTTAGGTGGCATATTGATAAGATGGTAATTCGCAGAACAATTTTTACAAACCCTTCGAAATTCCAACCTTTTTAAAACTGTCGACTCATCAACATCAAGATAAAGTGCCACATCAATCTTTCTCTTACGCAAGGAAAGAATATTATCTAGGTACTCAGCCTGGTTTATATTACGAGGATAACCATCAAGAACAAATCCCTCTTCAGGTATATTGTTCTTAACCACTTCTCCTACAATATCATCAGGGACAAGTACACCTTTTTCCATAAACTGTTTAACCTTGTTCCCTAAGGAACTTTTCTTCTTAACTTCCTCTCTTAAAATATCACCTAAAGATATTCTTCTTATGTTAAAATATTCGCTAATCTCTTTTGCTTGAGTACCTTTACCGCTTCCTGGCGCTCCAAAAAGAATTACTATCATCTGCGTGCCCTTAAGGTTTTCCCTTTAATAAATCCATCATAATGCCGTATAAGGAGCTGTCCTTCAATTTGGCGCATCGTATCCAAAACCACTCCCACCATAATTAAAATGGTAGTTCCTCCAAAGAAAGAAGCAATGGCATAAGAAGGAATATGGAAAAACTTGATAATAAACGATGGCATAACAGCAATAAACGCTATATACAAAGCTCCCACAAAAACAATTCTTGTTGCTACAAAATCTATATACTCTGCTGTATTCTTTCCTGGCCTTATACCGGGAATAAATCCGCCGTGCTTTTTTAAGTTGTTGGAAATCTCTATGGGGTTAAAAACAATAGCAGTGTAAAAATACATAAAAAATATGATTAATCCTACATAGATTACAGTATACCACAATCCTCCTGACCTAAATATTCTCTGCAAGAACCCCACAAAAGTAGAGGAACTTTTTGGAAAAAAATTGGCAATAGTAGCAGGGAAAAGTAAAACACTCTGAGCAAAAATAATAGCAATTACTCCTGCCATATCAACCCGGATAGGAAGAAAAGTGCTCTGACCACCATATACACGTCTTCCTATAACTCTTCTTGCATATTGAACAGGGATACGACGCTGTGCTTGTGTAAAAAATACTACTGCCCCTATAATCAGGAACCATACAGTAAGCAAAGTAACAAGAGAAATCGTACTAATCTGCCGCTGTGCGGGATTAAAAGGAGAATAGAGTACCCAAAGATAATATAAAGATGAGGGGATACGGGAAATAATACTGGTGGCAATAATTAAAGAAATCCCGTTTCCTATACCACGTTCCTGAATCTGTTCCCCCAGCCACATAATAAATACAGTTCCGCACGATAAAGTAAGTATAGTAATTATCTCAAAACCAATACCAGGGTTAGGCACAATCACTGTCCCTCTGAAGCTAGCAGGGTTTTCAAGCCATTTAGCAAGCATAAATCCTTGAAATAGACATAAACCCAAAGTAAGATAACGCGTATACTGATTAATCTTTTCGTAACCACTTCTACCCTCATGAGCAATTTTCTCTAAAGAAGGAATAACAGCTGTTAAAAGCTGCATAATAATGGAAGCGGAGATATAAGGCATAATTCCCAAGGCAAAGATACTTAACCTTCTTAAAGCACCGCCTGTGAAAATATTTATCATTCCCAACAGTGTCTGGCCATGAGCACGGCTAAGCTCCTCAAAAAATTTCGATAACGCCAGAGTATCTATGCCCGGCGTAGGAACAAAACAGCCTATCCGGTAAACAACCAAGAGAGAAAGAGTAATCAAAACCTTCTTTCTTAAATCGGGAATTTTAAAAATATTTACTGCTGAGTTAAGCATTCTATATTTCCTCCGCTGTCTTTAATTATCCTTTCTGCCTTTTTAGAGAATTTGTGTGCCTTAAATGTTGCCTTCCAGTCTAAATTACTCTTTAATCTTGCTAAAATCTTTACACGTTTATTTAGGCTATCTATCAAATGCGCTTCTTTTAATTCCTTGGGGGAAATTTCCTTTCTATTCTTTAACCTTTCTATAATACTTTCCAGATTTACAATTTGATATTCCTTTCTCCTTTTAGGTGTAAAGCCTCTCTTGGGAATCTTTCTTAGATAAGGGACATTCCCTCCTTCAAACCCTATATAATGAGTTCTTCCCTTTCTCTGGCCTGCTCCTTTATGACCACGACCACTTGTCTTGCCATGCCCACTACCAGGGCCTCTACCGACTCTTTTACCTTTTTTTAATCTAACATTAGCATTAAGATTGTGTAATTGCATCTTTCTTCTCTTTCAGATTTCCTAAAGCATCGAAAGTAGCCTTTACAACATTAATAGGATTAGTAGACTTTTTCAATACCTTAGTCAAAATATCCTTGATGCCAGCACACTCACATATTGCTCTTACAGGAGCTGAAGCAATAACTCCTGTTCCCTTGCTGGCTGGCTTAAGCAAAACTTCTACTGCTCCAAACTTTCCAAGTACCTCATGGGGAATGGTATTACCATCTTTCCTCACAACTACAAGATTCTCCTTTGCTTTCTTTATGCCTTTACGTATAGCATCAGCAACCTCGTTAGCTTTCCCAAGAGAAAAACCAACACGCGATATTCCATCTCCAACTACGACTAAAGCAGTAAAACCTAAGTTCTTACCACCTTTGGTTACTTTTGTGACACGATTAATAAAAATAACCTTTTCTACAAAAGCTTCTCTATCTTGTTCTATGCTTTGCTCTCCTTGCGCCATTAGAAAATTAATCCTCCTTCCCGTGTTCCCTCTGCAAATGCCTTAACTCTTCCATGATACTTATAGCCCGCCCTATCAAAAGCTATTCTTTTTATCCCTAAACTCTTCAATTTTTCTGCGAACAGTTTACCTATGAGTTTTGCTCCTTCTGTATTGTTAGCCTTTATATTCTTTTCTTTAAATTCTTTGTTAAGAGTAGAGATACCTGTAATTACTTTTTGCTCACTATCGTCAATAACCTGTGCGTAAAAATGCTTTTTGCTCCTAAAAACAACTACACGTGGTCTCTCGTTAGTCCCTTTAAGCTTCTTTGTTATCCTTCTATGTCTTCTCTCTCTTCCTTTAAGCTTCATAAACTCTCTCTTATTTAGCCATTGCTTTACCCAGCTTCTTCCTTACCACCTCGTTAGAATAACGTATACCTTTGCCTTTATAAGGCTCAGGGGGATATATTTTCCTAATGTTAGCAGCGAATTGGCCAACCTTTACCTTATCGATTCCCTCTATTGTTATCTTAGTGGCAGAAGGAACAGAAACATTAATTCCTTCTGGTATAGAAATTTCTACAGGATGGGAAAAACCAATCTGCAACACTAAAGTTTCCCCCTTCATCTGGGCTTTATAACCCACCCCTACAATTTCTAATTCTTTCTTAAAACCCTCTGTAACTCCTTTTACCATATTATTGATAACTGCGCGCGTAGTACCAAAAAGAGCCTTACTCAATTTCTCCTGTGACAAAGGTTTTATAACAATCTTAGAATCACTGACCTCTACACCTACAAGGGAAGAAAAACCAAAATTTAGCTTTCCCTTAGGTCCTTCTACTGTAATAATTCTATCTTTAATATTGACCTTTACTCCTTGGGGTATATCAATTGGTTGTTTTCCTATTTTAGACATACCTCACCACACATAACAAATTACTTCTCCTCCCACCCCTATTTTTCTTGCTTCTTTATTAGTGATAATGCCGTGGGAGGTAGACATTACCGCTATGCCATAACCGGAAAGCACCTCTGGAATTTCGTCTTTGGAGACATAAATCCTTCTACCAGGCTTAGAAATCTTCTTTATGTTAGAGATTGCTTTCTTCTTGCCATCATATTTAAGATACACCTTAATACTTTTAGTATTACCCATCTCCATAACCTTAAAATTCTCAATAAACCCCTCCCTCTTTAGAATATCTAAGATACCCACAAGCATTTTAGAGTAGGGGATTATAGATTCCTCTTTGTGAACCTGGTAGGCATTCCGAATGATTGTTAATGCATCGCTAATTAAATCTGTTCTGCTCATTTTACTCTCCTAACTTGCTTCTTCGTGCTACCAGCTTGCCTTTTTAACTCCTGGGATTACCCCCTGCCAGGCTAACTGCCTAAAACATATACGGCACAACTCAAAATCACGAATGTAGCCGCGGGGCCTGCCACAAATTCGACAACGATTTCTGTAACGAGTCTTATACTTCGGCTTTACCTTCTCTCTCTTCCATTTCTCTATCTTTGCCGTAGTAGCCATACTACCTCCTAAAGGGAAAACCAAAGAGCCTAAGAAGCTCTCTTGCTTCCTTGTCTGTCTGGGCACTTGTATTAATAGTTATGTCCATACCCTGGGTTTTCTCTACTTTATCTATATCTACTTCGGGAAAAACTGTCTGTTCTGTGAGACCAAAAGTATAATTACCTCTACCATCAAATGAATTAGGAGAAAACCCTCTAAAATCTCTTATTCTTGGTATAGCTACAGAAATAAGCCTATCTAAGAACTCATACATTCGATATCTTCTTAGAGTAACACAGCAACCGATAGCCATACCTTTCCTAATTTTAAAATTAGAGATTGGTTTGCGTGCCCGCGTTATCTTAGGTTTTTGTCCTGTAATAAGACTTAAATCACGAGCACATTTTTCTACTAATTTAGCATCACTGGTAGCTTCTCCTATACCCATATTTACCACTATCTTTAGAAGTCGCGGCACAGCAAGATTATTCTTATAGCCAAACATTTCTTTCATCTTTGGTACAATCTCTCTACGGTAATCTTCTAAAAGACGGGGTATATACTTTTCTTTTAAATCTCCCTTTTGCATTTCTTGCATATCCTTATCTTTGATTTATCTTCCAATATTTTAACTTCAAACCTTACTCCTTGATTGCAGTTAGAACAAAAAAGACTTACATTGGAAATATGAAGAGGAGCAGGTATCTCTCTTATTCCACCAGGTTCTGCTTCTGAACGCTTCCGCATATGTTTTTTCACAATATTAATCCCCTCCACAACAACTCTATTCTCAGAAGGTAAAACCTTAAGAACCTTGCCTACCTTTCCTCTATCTTTTCCTCTTAATATTTTAACTCTATCGCCTTTTTTTATCTTTAACATCAGACCACCTCAGGAGCTAAAGATATAATCTTCCCAAATTTCTCTCTTAACTCTCGTGCCACAGGACCAAACACTCTTGTACCTCTGGGATTACCTTGCTTATCAATAATAACACAAGCATTCCTATCAAATTTTACGCGCACACCATCTTCTCTTCTTATAGGATGGGAAGTCCTTACAATAACTGCCCTTACCACTTCTCCTTTTTTTACCTGACTGTCCTTTCCAGAAATCTCCCTGACATGGCAAGTAACCACATCTGCTATATTAGCCTGTTTCTTGTTTTTCTTACCAATCACCCCTATACAGGCTACCTTTTTAGCTCCTGTATTATCTGCCACATCCAATACACTACGAATATATATCACTTTACCACCTCAAGAAGACTAAACTTTTTCTCTTTAGAATAGGGGCGAGACTCTATTATTCTAACTCTATCCCCTACCTTAGCTTCATTCTTCTCATCATGAGCTTTAAACTTCTTTCTTTTTGTAACTGTCTTTTTATAAAGATTATGCAGAAATTTCCTTTTTACCTCAACAACAATAGTCTTATCCATCTTATCGGAAACCACTATACCTTCTAAAATTCTTTTTCTGCTTTTCTTAACCTCTTTCATTTTGTTTCTCCCTAAGTATTGTAAGAATCCTAGCAATATCTTTTTTTGTTTTCTTAAAAAGATGAGGTTTTTCTACATGGGAAGTTTTCTTCTTAAAGCTTAACTCCATAAGATTTTTCCTTAAATCCACTAACTTAGCCTCTAACTCTTCTTTGCTTAAGTTTTTGTATTCTATGTCTTTGCTTTTCATCTTCTTCTTGATACAAAACGTGTTTTAAAAGGTAATTTATAAGCTACGAGGCGAAAAGAATCCCGCGCAAATTCCTCTGAGACTCCTCCCATCTCAAAAAGCATCATACCTCTTCTTATAACTGCTACCCAACCTTCTACTTCTCCTTTGCCTTTTCCCATACGTGACTCAGCAGGTTTTTTTGTAACAGGCTTGTCGGGAAATATCCTTATCCACAATTTACCACCCCGACGCAAGCGGCGCGTAAGGATTATCCTTGCGGCTTCTATTTGAGTATTCTTAAGCCATCCACAACCTAACGCTTTAAGTCCATACTCCCCGAAACTTACCTCTGAGCCACTTACAGCAAGCCCTTTACGTCTACCCCGTTGTGCTTTTCTATACTTAACTCTCTTGGGCAAAAACATACCCTATCTCTCCTCTTCCTCTTTTACCAAATAATTCCCTAAGTGCTTTATTCCTTTATATATCCATGTTTTTACCCCAATAGTCCCGTAAGTAGTCTTTGCTACGCTAAAACCGTAATCTATATCTGCCCGGAAAGTCTGAAGAGGAATCTTACCATACTTATAACTCTCACTCCGGGCAATCTCAACTCCTCCTAACCTTCCTGAACACCTCACCTTTATACCCTCACACCCTAAATTTACTGCCTGTTGAATAGCACGTTTCATTGCTCTACGGAAATTAACCCTCTTTATAATCTGAAAAGCAATTAGTTCTGCTACCAGCTGAGCTTCTAAAGCAGGCTCAACTACCTCCTCAACATCAATAACAACTTCTTTCTTTGTAAGGTCAATAATTTTAGATTTTAATCTCTCGATATCCTTTCCTCCCCGCCCAATAATGACTCCTGGCCGTGACGTCCTTATCCTTATTCTTATAAGAGTAGGAGAGACTCTTTCAATAACAAGACTCGCAATAGAACCCAAGGTGTAAAAATTCTTTATAACATTTCTTATTTTTAAATCCTCATCTAAAAATTCCACATAAGTCTTTTTCTTTTCACTAAACCACCGAGACTGCCAGTCTTTACCAAAACCTATTCTTAAAATAAAAGGGTGAACTTTTTGTCCCATCTCTACCTCTTGGTTTCCTCTATTATCTTTTCTTTAGTATCCAGTTCCACCATAAGATGCGATGTACGCTTCCTTATTATAGTGGCACGGCCAAAAGATGCAGCACGATATCTCTTTAATGCTGGGCCGGGGTTGGCAACTGCTTTTGAAACAAAAAGGCTGCTCTCCTGAAACCCTTTATTCTTTGCACTCGCTATTGCCGAACGCAAAGTTTTCTCCAGATAGAACGCTCCTTTCTTATTAACGGATTTTAAGACTGCCAAGGCTTCCTCTATGGGCAATCCTTTAACAAGAGGAAGCACTAGCCTTAACTTCCGTGGTGAAATTCTTATGTATTTTGCTTCTGCCTTTGCCACCATAATAATTACTTTTTCTGCAACGCCTTCTTGGCTTTTATTCCTCCGTGTTGACGAAATGTACGAGTAGGAGCAAACTCACCCAAACGGTGTCCCACCATTGACTCAGTAATAAAAACAGGAACATGTTTTTTCCCATCATGAACAGCAATTGTCAAACCTACAAACTCAGGAGTAATCATGCTTGCCCTTGACCATGTCTTTATAGGTGTACGTGATGAGCTTTCCTTTGCCTTCTTAACTTTCTTCAATAATTTTTCATCAACAAAAGGACCTTTTTTTAATGACCTGCTCATATCCTCCTCGCTACTTACCTTCTCTTTTTACCTCGGCGTTTTAGTATATACTTATCACTCTTATTTTTAGGTCTTCTGGTTTTCCCTCCTTTAGCTGGCTTACCCCAGGGGCTTACAGGATGAGGATTACCTTGTCCTGCCTTACCCTCACCACCCCCATGAGGATGATCTACAGGATTCATCGCCACCCCTCTTACTTTAGGCCTTCTTCCTAACCAGCGCACTCTTCCTGCTTTACCGTGCACAATAGAATTATTCTCAATATTTCCTACCTGTCCTATAGTAGCCCGACAATCCACCTTAACAAGACGGACTTCTCCTGATGGCATCTTAAGCTGGGCAAATCCTTTTTCCTTAGCCATAAGCTGTGCCCAGCTTCCTGCACTTCTAACCAGCTTACCGCCTTTATTAGGCTCTAACTCAATATTATGCACTATTGTGCCCAAGGGAATATGTTTTAGTCTCATGGCATTACCTGGCCTTATATCAGTTTGAGAGTCAAAAGCACTCACAACCTTATCTCCTACCTTTAGCCCATCCGGCCATATGATGTATCTTTTTTCTTTATCAGGATACTCTACCAACGCTATCCTTGCACTTCTATTGGGGTCATATTCTATAGACAAAACCAGTGCTTCCTCGTCAAACCTATCTCTTTTAAAATCAACAATCCTGTATCTTCTTTTATGCCCCCCTCCTCTGTGCCTTAAAGTAATCCGTCCATAATTATTTCTTCCTCCTGTTTTCTTAAGAGGAACTACTAAAGACCTACACGGCTTATCTGTCGTAATCTCAGAAAAGTCAGAAATTACCTTAAAACGCAAGCTCGATGTTACTGGTTTGAATTTCTTTACTCCCATATCAAGTAATCTTTATAGTATCTCCTTCTCGCAAAGTAACAATTGCCTTCTTCCACGCTGGAGTCTTTCCCTCCTGGTTCCAGCGCAACCTTTTTGTCTTACCTTTCATGTTAATGATATTTACCTTTGTTACTTTAACTTTATAAATAGCTTCTATAGCTCTTTTCACTTCAATCCTGTTGCTCCTTTTACCTACCCAGAACACATATTTATTCTGGGCAGATAACTTAGTTGCCTTTTCTGTGATTAGCGGAGACTTAATTGAGATATAAACATTGCTTAATCCAGCCATTTCTTAATCCTTTCCTCTGTTTTCTTAAAGGCATCAAAAGTAAAAAGAAGCTTTTTGCAATTTAACGCTGCATAAGAGCTTAAATTATCTGCTTTCTCGTATTCAAATCGCTTAAGATTTTTAGAAGACAATTTCATATTCTCACTTATTGTATTTGTTACAAAAACAGTTTTAATGTCATTAAGCTTGAGTTTTTTTAATATTTCAAACAAAAGTTTGGTTTTTGGCTCTTTAACCTCAATCGTATCTACAATCATTATTTCGCCATCTTTAAGTTTGGCATTAAGAGCACTTTTTAAAGCCCGTATTTTCATTCGCCGTGGCATATTCTTAGAATAATCTCGTGGCTGAGGCCCAAAAGTTACCCCCCCTCCTCGCCATAAAGGAGACCGAATTGAACCTACACGTGCTCGACCTGTCCCTTTCTGCCTCCAAGGTTTAGCGCCTCCTCCTCTAACTTCTCCTCTTCTCTTTGTTTTTGCTAATCCTTTTCTTTGGTTAGCTAAGAAAGTAACAACTGCCTGATGAAGAACAACTTTATCTACCTTACCATCAAATACTTTCTCATCAAGGTCAACAGTTCTTATCTTCTTCCCTTCTTGGTTATAAACTTCTATCTTCTTCATGCGCTCTTGCGTTTCTTTATAATAACAATACTATTAATAGCACCAGGAACTGCCCCTTTTATGTACAATATTCCCTTCTGGGCATCAACCTTAAGTATCTTAAGATTCTTAATGGTAGTATAAGAATCACCCATATGTCCTGGCATTCTATGCCCTTTTATAATTCTACCAGGGAAAGTGGTAGCCCCTGCTGAACCAATACGCCGATGCGTAGTAGAACCATGTGTTCGAGGCTGTCCATGCCAGTTATGACGCTTCATTCCTCCTTGAAACCCCTTACCTTTTGATTTAGCACGCACATCTACGATGTCGCCTTCTTTGAATATATCCACGCCTATCTCTTCTTTTAACTTAAGGTCACTTTCATTTTCTATCTCCACCTCTTTAATAACACGATAAGGAGAAACCCCTATTTTCTTAAAATACCCTAAGATGGGCTTCTTAACCTTATTCTCCTTTGAAGAAAGAATCTTAAAATAGCCAACCTTTGCTTTTATGCCTTTAGGATAAGAAACCTTCTCCAATACACACATAGGATCAACTTTTATAACGGTTGTAGCTACTAAGTTAGCGGTCTCATCAAAAACCTGAGTCATACCTAATTTTTTACCTAAAGCTTCTTTTACCATCTCTTCACAGTATTGGGACAAAAACTCACCCTCTCTTCCACTTGCTTATTGCTCTTATACCTAAAATATATTCCTATACTTCCTGCTTTATCTCTACGTTAACTCCTGCAGGAAGATTAAGCTTACGAAGCGCATCTATTGTTTTTGCTGTAGGATTATCTAAATCAATAACCCTTTTATGTACTGCCAGCATAAATTGCTCTCTTGATTTTTTATCTATGTTTGTAGAGCGCAAAACCGTATAAATTTTCTTTTTAGTAGGCAGAGGAATGGGACCATTAACTTTTGCTCCTGTACGCAGAGCCACATCTGTAATCTCCTGCACAGACTGGTCAAGAATCCTATGGTCAAACGCCCTCAGCTTTATTCTTATTTTAAGCATATTTTACGTGTTATTATTCAATTGTGTTACTACTGCAATATCTCTGTTACTACTCCTGCACCCACAGTTCTACCGCCTTCACGGATAGCAAAACGCATCTCTTTCTCGATGGCTACAGGCTGGATAAGTTCTACCTCAACCTCAGCATTATCTCCTGGCATAACCATCTCCATACCCTGAGGGAGTTTGATTGTCCCTGTAACGTCTGTTGTTCTTATATAAAACTGCGGTCTGTAGCCACTAAAAAATGGAGTGTGCCTTCCTCCTTCTTCTTTCTTTAGAGCATAAATCTGTGCTTTAAACTTAGTATGAGGAGTTATGGATCCAGGAGCGGCCACTACCATACCTCTTTCTACCTCTTCCTTTTCTACTCCTCTTAAAAGCAAACCTACATTGTCTCCTGCCACTCCTTCATCAAGGGTTTTCCTGAACATCTCAACGCCAGTAACTACTGTCTTTTTTGTCTCTGGTGCTAAGCCTACTATCTCTATCTCTTCTCCTGTCTTAACCTTTCCTCTCTCTATTCTTCCAGTAACTACTGTTCCTCTCCCAGAGATGGAAAAGACATCCTCAACCGCCATAAGAAAAGGCTTATCTACATCCCTCTTCGGTGTAGGAATATACTCATCAACTGCTTTCATAAGGTCAAGAATCGGTTTGCATTTAGGACAATCATCTTTTCCGCAACCACATCCCATCGCCTCTAACGCTGACCCCTTAATCACTGGCACTTCATCGCCAGGAAACTCATACTTAGAAAGAAGGTCTCTTACCTCAACCTCAACTAAATCAATGAGCTCCTTATCGTCTACCTGGTCAACTTTATTCACAAACACAACAATAGCAGGTACATTAACTTGCCGCGATAAAAGAATATGTTCACGAGTCTGAGGCATAGGACCATCTGTAGCAGCAACAACAAGTATGGAACCATCCATCTGAGCAGCACCAGTAATCATGTTCTTAATGTAATCAGCATGCCCCGGACAATCAATATGAGCATAGTGCCGATTATCTGTTTCATACTCTACATGAGCTATATTAATTGTTAAACCTCTTTCTTTCTCTTCGGGTGCCTTATCAATATCTTCATAAGCTAAAGCCTGAGCTTTACCTCTAGCAGCCAGAATCTTTGTAATAGCACTGGTAAGAGTGGTTTTACCATGGTCGACATGACCAATAGTCCCAATGTTTAAATGGGGCTTACTCCTTACAAATTTCTCTTTTCCCATCCTCCACCTCCTCTTATGTTCCTAATATCTTTGCTAATATTTCTTTTGGTACCTCTTCGTAATAGAAAGGCTCTATTGTATAAGAAGCTCTGCCTTGTGTCAAGTTTCTTAACACATCTGCGTAGTTAAAAACTTCACGCAGAGGCACCTCTGCCCTAACTGTTTTAACATTCTTTCTATCAGCAATAGAAGTAATCTTTGCCCTTCTTACATTCAAATCAGCAATTACCTGACTTAAATACTCTAAAGGGGTTATCACCTCTAAATCCATTATTGGCTCAAGTAAAACTGGCCCCGCTTTCTTTAAACCATCTTTAAAAGCGATCTCAGCAGCAATCTTAAAGGCAAGCTCACTAGAATCAACCTCATGATAAGAGCCATCAATGAGTGTCACCTTTATGTCTGTAACAGAGTACCCTCCGAGAATTCCTGCGTTAGCAGCATTAAATACTCCTTCTTTAACCGAAGGAATAAACTCACGAGGAATAGCTCCCCCTTTAATCTTATTTTCAAAAACAACACCGCCCTTTTTATTAGGCTCCATAAGCAAAACTACATGGCCATATTGGCCTCTTCCTCCTGTTTGCTGAACAAATTTGCCTACCGACTCTACTCGTTTTGTAATTGTCTCTTTATAAGCAACCTGGGGATTACCTACTCTAGCTTTGACTCTAAAGTCACTGAGCAACCTTCCTACCATTACCTCTAAATGGAGCTGGCCCATTCCTGAAATGATATTTTGGCCAGTATCAGAATTATAAGAAACTCTAAAAGAAGGGTCTTCTGCCTCTAGTTTTTTTAAAGCCATAAATAATTTGTCCTGGTCTGCCTTTGTTTTAGGCTCAATAGCTAAAGAAACAACCGGCTCAGGAAACTTCATCTCCTCTAAAAGCAAAGGATATTTAGGGTCACATAAAGTATCGCCTGTGGTAGTATTCTTTAACCCTACAAGACAAACTATATCGCCAGCTTTTGCTTGATTTATAATCTCTTGTTTGTTGGCATGCATTCTAACAATCTTTGTTATCTTTTCTTTACTTTTCTTTGTTGCATTATACACAACTGAAGAGGTATTAATTTTACCAGCGTATACTCTTGTATAAAAAAGCTTACCCACAAAAGGATCAGTAAAAACCTTAAAGCACAAAGCGCAAAAAGGAGCTTTAGGGCTTATTTCTATTTCTTCAATCTCACCTTTTGTAGGGTGTAATCCTTTAACAATTTTCAAATCAGCAGGAGAAGGTAAAAAATCACATATGGCATCTAAAAGAAGTTGAACCCCTTTATTTTTTAAGGCAGAACCGCACAAAACAGGATAGAATTTATTCTTTAAGACATATTTACGAATTGTCCTGATAAAATCATTTTCTTTAAGCTCCTTATGATTAATAAACTTATCCATAAACTCATCGTCAAGCTCAGCAAGTCTTTCTGTAAGTTCATCTTTTAGCTTAGTAACGACTTCGGAAAGATAAGAAGGCACGGGTTTTCTTACCATCCTTTCACCCAAATCATCCTCATAATACACAGCTTCATTCCTTATAACATCTACTATCCCTTTAAGCTCATCATCCTCGTATATAGGAAACTGAACAGCAGCAGCATTTGCTCCCAGCTTATCTCTTATCTCATCCACCACTGACAACAAATCTGCTCCTACTCTATCCATTTTATTCACAAAAGCGATACGGGAAACTTTATATTTGTCTGCCTGGCGCCATACTGTCTCTGACTGAGGCTCTACCCCTCCTACGCCGCAGAAAATTATAACTGCTCCATCTAAAACCTTAAGAGCACGTTCTACTTCAACAGTAAAATCTATATGCCCAGGTGTATCAATAATATTGATATTATAGTCTTTCCAGCGGCAGTAAGTAGCGGCGCTCGTTATAGTAATGCCTCTTTCTTTCTCCTGCTGCATCCAATCAGTAGTAGCAGTACCATCGTCTACTTCGCCAATCCTGTAAACTCTTCCGCTATAAAAAAGCACCCTTTCAGTAGTTGTAGTTTTACCGGCATCTATGTGGGCGACAAAACCAATATTTCTTATCAATTCTATTTCAGACATCTCTTTATCTATACTATCTATACTATAACTGTGTAAATTTTGTTTACTACCTATGTTACCTACTTTCACACCTATGTAGCCCATCTATCTCTAAAATCTAAAATGAGCAAAAGCCCTGTTTGACTCTGCCATTTTATGAGTATCTTCCTTCTTCTTTATTACTGCTCCTTCGTTCTTGTAGGCAGAAATTATCTCATCAGCAAGCTTTATACTCATAGGTTTACCTTTTTTATTACGGGCAAAATCCCTCATCCACCTTAAAGCTATAGAAATTCCTCTTTGCTTAGAAACTTCTACAGGTACCTGATAAGTTGCCCCTCCAATACGGCGCGGCTTAACCTGAAGACGCGGCCGGGCATTCTCTAAAGCATCAAAAAATACTTTTAAAGCATCTTCTTTAGTTCTTTTCTCTACAGTATCTAAGGCTTCGTAGATTATTCTCTGAGCAATACTTTTTTTACCATCTCGCATAATAATATTTATAAAATGACTTAAAACTTCAGAGTTATACTTAGGGTCAGGAACAACCTCTCTTTTTGGTGCCCTTCTTCTTCTCATTTTAACCCTCCATTATTATCCTTTGGGCCTCTTTGCTCCATACTTAGAACGAGACTTTTTTCTATTTTGGACACCTTGGGTATCCAGTGTCCCTCTTACAATGTGATAACGAACGCCAGGAAGGTCTTTAACTCTTCCTCCGCGTACCAAAACAATAGAATGTTCCTGAAGATTATGCCCCTCTCCTGGGATATAAGCAGTAACCTCTTCAGAATTAGTAAGCCTTACACGGGCAATCTTACGCAAAGCAGAATTAGGTTTCTTAGGTGTCATTGTTCTTACCTGAATACATACTCCTCTTTTCTGAGGACACATTCTTAAAGCTGGTGATTTAGACTTTCTCTTTTTGGGAACTCTTGGTTTTCGTAACAACTGACCTATTGTTGGCATTTTTCCACCTCAACTTCCCGGTACCTCTTTAATCCTGTTCCTGCAGGAACAAGATGACCTACAATTACATTTTCCTTTAGACCTTTAAGCTCATCAACTTTCCCACTGCTTGCTGCATCTGTTAAAACACGGGTAGTCTCCTGAAAACTTGCTGCGGAAATAAAACTCTTGGTATTTAAACTTGCCTTTGTTATTCCTAAAAGTAAAGGAGCGGCTGTAGCAGGCTTCCCTCCCTTTTTAAGGATACGTGCATTTTCCTTCTTAAAATCCCATTTATCCACTGCTTCACCGGGCAAAAAGCTTGTATCACCGGCGTCAACAATTTTAACTTTCTTAAGCATCTCCCGAATAATCAATTCAATATGTTTATCATTTATGCTTACGCCCTGTAAGCGATATATTTCCTGAATCTCATTTACCAGATACTCCTGTAATACCTTATCACCGCAAACACGCAAGATATCCTGTAAGACGATAGGGCCTTCGGTAAGCTGTTGACCAGCAGTAACCTTATCCCCTTTATACACTATAGGATGAGTGCCTATAGGAATAGCATATTCTCTTTTCATGCCCGTAGGGCTTCTTACAATTATTTTTCTTTCGCCTTTTTCTTCTTTAAATTCCACAAAACCATCTATTTCACTAATTACTGCGGGGTTTTTGGGCCGACGCGCTTCAAAAAGCTCTGCTACACGGGGTAAACCTCCTGTAATATCTCTTGTCTTTGCTACCAGACGAGGAGTCTTAGCAATAACATCACCGGCTTCTACCTTATCTTTTTCCTCTACCATAATATGTGCTCCTGTAGGCACAGGATAAATCCCTAAAACCTCGTCTTTATCAGAAAGGATAAGAATTTGAGGATGGTAGTCTCCTTTAAATTCAATTACTACTCTTTCTTTTCTTCCTGTTGCTAAATTCATTTCCTCTTGTATAGTTATCCCTTCAATTACATCTTCATATTTTACCTTACCACTAACCTCAGTAAGAATTGGCGAAGAATAGGGGTCCCACCGGACAAAAATCTTATCCTTCTCAACTCTCCCGCCGTCTTCAACAAGAATAAATGACCCTTGAGGAACCGGATTTCTTTGAAGCTCTATCCCCTTCTCATCATTTATGCTGATCATGCCGTTACGATTAAGGACAACAAAGTTTTTCCCTTTAGGGACTACTTTAAGACCATGGTACTTAATGGTACCTGACTCCCTTGCTTTGATAAATGACCTCTCAGCAACTCTTGATGCTGTACCTCCAATATGAAATGTCCTCATGGTAAGCTGGGTCCCTGGCTCACCTATTGACTGAGCAGCAATAACTCCTACCGCTTCTCCAATTTCAACCATCTTGCCTGTAGCTAAGTTTCTGCCATAACACTTTCTACATACACCCCTTTCTGATTCACAGGTAAGAACACTTCTTATCCTTATTTTCTCAATCCCAAGCTTTTCAATCTTCTCTGCCTTTTCCTCTATAATCTCCTCTCCTGCCTTTACAATGACTTCATCACTCACTATATCTACAATATTATCCAAAGCTACCCTACCAACAATCCTTTCTTTTAAGGAAACTACTACTTCATCGCCCTCTACAATCTCTGAAACTGTTATGCCATTAACTGTCCCGCAATCATCCTCAATAACAATTACCTCTTGAGCAACATCAACAAGCCTTCTTGTCAAGTATCCAGCATCAGCAGTCTTTAAGGCAGTATCAGCAAGACCTTTTCTTGCTCCATGGGTAGAAATAAAGTATTCTAACACACTTAACCCTTCACGAAAGTTGGAAGTAATAGGGGTTTCTATAATCTCTCCTGAAGGCTTTGCCATTAGCCCTCTCATCCCAGCAAGCTGACGCATCTGAAGACGTGAACCTCTCGCACCTGAGTCTGCCATCATAAAAATAGGATTAAAAAAGTCAAGGTTCTGAAATACATAGTCAGAAACCTTATCGGTAGTGCGTGTCCATATATCAATAATCTTATTATGACGTTCTCTCTCGGTGATAATCCCCCGACGGTATTGCTCTTCTACCTTGGAAAGTTCTGTATTTGCCTCTTTTATACAATCGGTCTTTTGAGAAGGAATTCTTAAGTCTTCCATTCCTATACTTACTCCACCCTTTGTGGCATACTCAAAACCCAAATCTTTCAAATCATCCAGAAGAACAATAGTAGCATGATGACCAAACTTTTTATAACATTCGCTTACAATATTGGAAATCTTCTTCTTGTTAAGAACTTCATTTACGAATCTGAATCCTTTTGGTAGTATTTGGTTAAAAATTATTCTTCCTACTGTAGTATCAACTATTTTAGTCTTACCGTCTTCTTCTATCCTTAGCTTCACCTTAGCATGTAATTCTACCTCTTCATCCTGATAAGCAGTAATTGCCTCATCAGGGTTAGAAAAAATAATACCTTCTCCCCTTGCCCCTTCTTTTTCTACACTTAAAAACCTGCATCCTAAAATTATATCCTGACTAGGAGTAATAATTGGCCTTCCATCAGCAGGAGAAAAAATATTGTTGGCAGCAAGCATCATTATTTTTGCCTCAGCTTGAGCTTCCAAAGATAAAGGAACATGTACCGCCATCTGGTCGCCATCAAAATCAGCATTAAAGGGAGCACACACTAAAGGATGAAGTTTTATTGCCTTGCCTTCCACAAGAATAGGGTAAAAAGCCTGAATACTTAAACGATGTAGAGTAGGAGCACGATTAAGCAATACGGGATGTCCCTTTATAACCTCTTCTAAAATATCCCACACCTCAACCCTGGCACGTTCCACCATCCTACGCGCGCCTCTTATGGTATGAACAAAACCCCTCTCACGTAGCTTTCTTATAATAAAAGGTTCAAAAAGCTCTAAGGCCATCTGCTTGGGAATTCCACACTCATACAATTTAAGCTCAGGACCAACAACAATAACACTTCTTCCAGAGTAATCCACGCGTTTACCTAAAAGATTTTGGCGGAACCTGCCTTGTTTTCCTTTAAGCATATCAGATAAACTCTTAAGAGGTCTGTTCTGAGGACCCATAACAGGGCGACCGTGCCTACCGTTTTCCAGTAAAGCATCTACTGCCTCCTGAAGCATTCTTTTTTCATTACGGATGATTACTTCAGGTGCCCCCAAACTCATTAGTTTCTTAAGACGGTTATTTCTATTTATTACGCGGCGGTAAAGGTCGTTTAAATCACTAGAGGCAAACCTTCCTCCCTCAAGAGGAACCAGAGGTCTTAAATCAGGGGGAATAACGGGCAGCACAGTCAACACCATCCATTCTGGCTTGTTTCCTGAACGACGGAAGTCCTCTACAATCTTAAGGCGTTTAAGAAGACGTTTGACTGTCGCATTGGTTTTTGCTGAAGATAACTCTTTCCGAATACCTCTGCTTATCTTATCCAAATCCACCTCTTTTAAAAGATAAAGAATAGCCTCTGCGCCAATCTTTATTTTGACATTGCCCTTATACTCTTTTAAGGCATTTTGGTATTCTTCTTCATTTAAGAGCTGCTTCTTCTTTAGGGGAGTGTCCTGAGGGTCTACTACAATATGCTGTTCATAATAAATAACTTTTTCTAACTCACGCAGGCTCATATCTAAAATAGCAGCAAGCCGCGATGGAACCACTTTAAAGAACCATATATGGGTTACAGGAGTAGCCAACTCAATGTGTCCCATACGCTGCCTTCTTGCTGAAGAATGAATAATCTCTACACCGCAACGATCGCATTTAGACCCTTTATACTTAATGCCTTTTAACTTTCCGCAATGACACTCCCAATCCCTCACAGGTCCAAAAATTCTTTCACAAAACAAACCGTCTTTTTCTGGCTTAAGAGTGCGATAATTAAGAGTTTCTGCCTTCTTAACTTCTCCAAACGACCATGACTTAATAATCTGAGGAGAGGCAAGTTTTATACTTATTCTGTCAAAAAAACTCACTTCCTTAATCATAAATTTCGCTCCTTTTCTGCTTTCAAATCAAGACACAACCCTTGCAACTCTCTCATTAACACATTAAATGACTCAGGAACGGAAGGGCTAAACCTCTGTTCGCCTCTTACAATCGCCTCATAGATTCTAGTTCTACCCTCTACATCGTCACTCTTTACTGTAAGAATTTCCTGTAAGGTAAATGCTGCCCCATAAGCCTCAAGAGCCCAAACTTCCATTTCTCCAAAACGCTGACCGCCAAACTGTGCCTTACCACCTAGAGGTTGTTGAGTAATGAGAGAATAAGGTCCGATTGCGCGGGCATGAATTTTGTCTTCCACCATATGCACAAGCTTCATCACATACATTTTCCCTACAGTTACCTTCTGATCAAACGGTTTCCCTGTATAGCCGTCATAAAGAGTTACCTTTCCATCCTCGGGAAGATTTGCCTCTCTAAGTAATTCTCTGATTTTTTCCTCCTTTACCCCATCAAACACAGGACTCATAATCTTTATACCCAGTTTGTCTGCCGCCCATCCTAAGTGGGTTTCTAATAACTGCCCCACATTCATACGGGAGGGAACACCTAAAGGATTAAGGATTACATCAACAGGGGTTCCGTCTTCAAGATAGGGCATATCCTCTTCGGGAAGGATTTTCCCAATCACCCCCTTATTTCCATGCCTTCCAGAAAGCTTGTCTCCTTCAGCAATCTTTCTCTTCATCGCTATAAACACTACAACTCTTTTTAATACCCCCGTAGGAAGCTCATCGCCTTTCTTTATCTTGGCAATCTCTAATTCTTTTTCCATCTGCAATTCCTGCAATCTCTCCTCGTATATATTTACAATATCCCTTGCCTCCTCACTCTCTTCAATATCCTTAGAAGTAATTCTTGACTCGCTCTTACCTAACACAGCAGCTAAACGTTTAATCTTCTCACGCTCCATAAGTTCAATCTCTTCCTCATAGTACTGCTCCACCTCTTTAAGCCTTCTTAGCTCCTCAGTCTTTTCCTTTTTAGACTTTCTGCCTCTATCTTTCCGCTGAAAAACGTCAACATGAATAACTACACCATTAACACCAGGGGGAACCCTCAAAGAAGTATCTTTAACCTCAGCCGCCTTCTCTCCAAAAATAGCTCTGAGCAACCTCTCCTCAGGGGAAAGTTCCTTTTCTGTCTTAGGAGTAACTCTTCCCACTAAGATATCGTCAGGCATAACCTCCGCGCCTATACGTACAATTCCACTTTCATCCAAATTCTTAAGTGCTTCTTCACTAACATTAGGAATGTCACGGGTAATTTCTTCGTTTCCCAAGCGCGTCTCACGTGACTCTATCTCAAATCTCTCAATATGAACAGAGGTTAAAATATCGTCCTTCACTAAACGTTCGCTTATAATAATTGCGTCTTCAAAATTGTATCCTCGCCAAGGCAAAAATGCTACAAGAAGATTCTTACCCAAAGCGAACTCTCCATTCTTAGTAGCCACACCATCTGCGATTATATCCCCTTTTCTTACATAATCCCCTTTCTTGACCAGAGGTCTCTGGTTAATGCAGGTATCGGCATTGGAACGGTAAAATTTCTTAAGTCTGTAGGTGATGTTACCCACCTTTATATGAAAACTGTCCACCTCGGTAACATACCCGGAATCTTTTGCAATGACTACTGCTCCACTGTCTCTAGCTACTTTCTCTTCTAAACCAGTTGCTACCAGTGCTTCTTCAGTAAAAAGCAAAGGTACTCCTTGGCGCTGCATATTAGAACCCATAAGAGCACGGTTAGCATCATCGTGTTCTAAGAAAGGAATAATAGAAGCGGATACAGAAACAATCTGATGAGGAGCAACATCCATATATTCTATCTCTTTAGGTGCTACTTTAGGAAATTTACCTTTATGACGACAATATATCCACTCATCTTTAATTCTTCCTCTATCATCTATATTAGGAGTAACCTGGGCAATAATCCTATTTTCCTCTTCGTCAGCAGTCAAATATTCTATTTTATCCAGAACAACTCCTTTCTCCACTTTCCTGTAAGGAGTAATAAGAAAACCCAAAGAATTGACTTTAGCATAAGTAGTAAGGCTAGATAAGAGTCCAATATTAGGCCCTTCAGGTGTTTCAATAGGACATATTCTTCCATAATGGGAAGGATGAACATCTCTTACCTCAAATCCTGCCCGTTCACGCGAAAGACCACCTGGCCCCATTGCAGAAAGACGGCGCTTATGTGTAACTTCTGCTAAAGGATTGGTTTGGTCCATAAACTGAGATAACGGTGAACGCGCAAAGAAATCATTTATTTGGGAAGAGAATGCCCGTGAATTAATAAGGTGCTGGATGGAAAAATCATTATTAGAAATCAAAGAGCACCTCTCTAAGAAAGTCCTCTCTACTCTTAGAAGACCAACCCTTACCTGATGTTGAAGCAATTCTCCAATTAACTTTACACGCCGGTTACTCAAATGATCAATATCATCAATATCACGCTCACCATTTTTGACTTTTAAAAGGCTCTTGATAACTGCTACAATAGTATCTAAGTCCAAAACACGTTTATTTAAGGGAATGTTCAAAGAAAGTTTTTTGTTAAGCATATATCTTCCCACGCGCGCTAAGTCATATCTTCTATTGTCTCGAAACATTCGATTGAATACTTCCTTTGCCGCCTCTAAAGTAACTGGTTCGGTTGGCCTCATCTTTTTGTAGAAATCCAGAAATGCCTCCTCTTTATTAGTGGTAGTATCCTTCTTAACTGTGTTAACAAGGTCGGGATAAGGCTTGTCAGAGAAACAATTATATATCTCATCATTAGTAGAGAGTCCAAACATACGCAAGATTTGAGTAGCTGGAAAAGTTTTTCGTCTATCTACAATAGCTGTAATAACCTCATTTACATCACATCTGAACTCTAACCAATAACCACGATAGGGTATTATCCGTCCATAATACACTCTTTTTCCTGTAGGATGAGGTTCTTCTTCAAAGAAAACGCCAGGAGAACGCTGTAGCTGACTTACTACAACCCGCTCATCTCCATTAATAATAAAAGAGGCTACATCAGTAATAAGAGGGATATCTCCTAAATAAATTTCCTGCTCTCTAATTGACTTTGACTCCTCTACAAGCCTTAAACGAACTCTTAAAGGAGCAGCATACGTTTGAGAACGGCGTTTACACTCCTCTATACCGTAGCGAGGCCTGCTTAAACTATAACTTATAAATTCTAAACTAAACCTGCCATCAGGGCTGGTAATAGGAAAAACTTCCTTAAAAATTTCCTGCAACCCCACATTCTTACGCTTCTCAGGAAGAACATCAGCCTGCAAGAACTCTTCAAAGGAACGCAATTGGTGCTCAAGAAAATGAGGCATAGAAGAGCCTGGCTTTATACGGGAATAGGATTTCCTTTTAACCCACTTCATTCTACCTCGCTTTTTTAAAAAATAATCTATTACTTAAGCTCTACTGTAGCACCGGCTGCTTCTAATTTTTTCTTTATCTCCTCTGCCTCCTCTTTGGAAACATTTTCTTTAACTGTCTTAGGGGCAGAATCTACTAATGCTTTTGCTTCCTTTAAGCCTAACTCGGTAATTGCTCTTATTTCCTTTATAACAGCAATTTTGTTGCCTCCTACAGCAGAAAGGACAACGTTAAAGGATGTTTTCTCTTCCTCTTCTTCCTGGGAAGCTGCTGCAGTAGCTTGAGCAGCAACTACTGGCGCAGAAGCTGTTACACCAAATTTTTCTTCACATGCTTTTACTAACTCAGAAAGCTCAAGAACTGTCATCCCCTCTAACATTTTCAAAATCTCTTCTACCTTAGACATAACTACCTCCTTAATCTTAATCCTATTGCTTGGACTGCTTATTTTTTATCTCTTCTATCACCCATACAAATTTAAGAATAATGTTGTTTAGCATCCCCACAAACCCTGTAAGAGGAGAAGCTAAACCCATTACTGCTTGACCAATAAGAATATCTCTGGATGGCAACTTAGATATTTCCTCTAACTCTTTCTGCCCTAATTTATTGTTATTCAAGAATGCTCCCTTTAAAACAAAGTTCTCATTTTCTTTAGAAAAGTCAAAAAGCATTTTAGAGACTTTCACTACATCACTATCGTTAATAAAAACTAAGGCGGTAGAACCATCAACAAGGTCGCTCATATCTTGGGCGTTCATATTTTCAAGTGCTCTTTTAATCAAAGAGTTCTTAGAAACAAACAGAAAAGAACCTTCTTTTCTTAAAGAATTACGCAAATTATTAAAACTTAAAGCAGAAACCTTACTAAAATTAACGAATATACATCCTTGGGAACTCTTCCAATCCTGTGTTATCTTATCAACTATTTTCTCTCTGTATAGTAAACCCACTTTCTTCATAAGGACACCTTAAGCCTTAAAGAAGGACTCATTGTAGTAGAAATAAACATACTCTTTATCAACTCGCCTTTTACCGCAGCAGGCTTAGCATTATTAAGAGCCTCCAAGAAAACTTTTATATTCTCCACCAAGGCCTCTTTAGAAAAAGAAACTTTCCCTACGCCTACAGCCAAGCAGCCAAACTTATCCATTCTGAACTCAATCTTACCAGCCTTTGCCTCTTTTACTGCAGAAGAGATATCCTCTGTAACAGTTCCTGTCTTAGGAGAAGGCATTAGCCCTCGTGGTCCTAAAATTTTTCCCAGACGACTCACTAACCGCATCATCTGAGGAGTAGAAACACAGGAATCAAACTCTAACCAACCTTCCTTCATAACCTTATCTACCAAATCCTGCCCCCCAACAAAATCTGCTCCTGCATCTTTAGCGACTTGCTCCTTCTCCGGTTCACAAAAAACCAAAACCTTAACCTTTTTCCCTGTGCCATGCGGCAAAACCACAGAACTTCTTATCATCTGGTCAGACTTTTTAGGGTCAGCATTCAACTTACAACTAATTTCTACAGTCTCGTCAAATTTTGCCTTGGGAATATTTTTCAAGATATCAACGGCTTCCTCGAAAGAATATACCTTTTCTCTGTCTACCAGTTCAACTGCCTTACGATACCTTTTGCTTCTTTTCATTCTTTCACCCTTATTCCCATGCTTCTTGCTGTACCCTCTATTATTTTTATAGCTGCCTCTAAATTCACAGTATTTAAGTCATCCATCTTCTCTTTAGCGATTTGCGCTGCCTGCTCTTTAGTAATCTCCCCAATAATCTCTTTGCCCGCTAAACCTGAAGCTTTTGCTAAATTTGCTGCCCGCTTAATAAGGACAGATGCAGGTGGACTTTTAATAATAAAATCAAAGCTCCTATCTTCATAAACACTAATAACAACAGGAAGAATTATCCCTTCTTTATTTTTAGTAGCATCATTAAAGGCTTTACAGAACTGCATTATATTAACTCCGTGCTGACCTAAAGCAGGTCCCACAGGAGGGGCAGGATTAGCACTCCCCGCAGGAATCTGAAGCTTAATAAAGGCAACAGGGGTCTTTTTTCTTTTCTTCGCCATTATCTTTTCTCTCCTTCTATATTTTCTCTACCTGCCATAGCTCTAACTCCACAGGAGTGGTTCGCCCAAATATAGTAACACTAACCTTCAACTTCCCCTTCTGAAGATTCACTTCCTCTACTACACCATTAAAATTAACAAAAGGACCTTCTATGACTCTTACACTTTCACCTTTCTCAAAACTAATCTTAGGAGAAGGATTAACTTTTGTTTCTTCTGATTTCATAAGAATTCTCTCTACCTCTTCCTCAGAAAGAGGGGTAGGTTTTCTTGCAGGGCCAATAAATGTAGCTATGCCAGGAGTTTTCTTAACAAAAAGCCAAGTAGCATCATTTAATTCCATATGCACAAGAATATAACCAGGAAAAAACTTCCTCTCTAAAATCCTCTTTTTCCCAAGGCGTACTTCTGTAACCTGCTCTTTGGGTATTACAATTTTATCAATGGAATCCTGCATATTAAATGCTTCAATACGTGCTTCAAGATTAGCCTTTGCCTTTTCTTCTGCTCCACTTAATGTATGGAGTATATACCACTTCTTCATTATTATTGAATAATAAAACGCATTATTTTTGATACGCAAAAGTCTATTACTGCAATATACGCTGTCAAGAAAACCGAAGCAACAATCACCACTGCTGTAGCAGCTATCAACTCCTCCTTTGTAGACCAGGTAATCTTTTTAAGCTCAAGATGCACTTCTTTCAAGAATCTTTTTACAAATGAAGGAAATCCAACTATTTTTTTTACTAACCCCATCTTAGTCTAACTCTTAATCAGGTGAGGCAGGACTTGAACCTGCAACCCCCGGTTTTGGAGACCGGTGCTCTAGCCAAATTGAGCTACTCACCTTAACCACTACGGCTTAGTCTCTTTATGCTGAGAATATTTTCTACAAAACCTACAAAACTTATTTATAGTAAACTTCCCCGAATGTTTTCTTTTGTTTTTAGTAGTATAATAATTTTTGCGTTTACAAAGAGTACACTGTAATGCAATTAATTCTCTCATAATAGCTTATAAGGGAAATTAAAAAATAAGTAACTATAAAGAGGCTAAAAAACCCCGTTCCCACTTTCTGTGGTCTTTCTAAAATTTACACTATCTTTATTAGCCCACGACCGGAATTGAACCGGTGACCACTTCCTTACCAAGGAAGTGCTCTACCGACTGAGCTACGTGGGCATAGGAAAAAGAAATAATACTATAAAAAAAATTTTTGTCAAGAAAAAAATACCTAATTTTCCTAAAAGGGTAATTCTTTATTCTGCAACAGGTTACTGATATTTTTCTTGTGTCTTATAACAATAAAGACAAATAGCACAACACTGAGCATCGTAAAAGGACTCTCAAGAAAAATTAAAGAAATAATAAGAAATACAAATGCTCCTAAAAGAGAAGCCAAAGACACTATTCTAAATAGCATAAAAATCCCTATCCATACTAACACTGCTGATATTAAAGGAAATATTAACTTAGGATATACAAGACACAACCCAAGGACTGCCCCTATACTTGTAGAAACTCCTTTGCCTCCTTTAAACCTAAGAAACACACTCCAGTTATGTCCAACAACAGAAAGAGTAGCAATGAAGATATAGAAAAGGTAAGAATAATGAGGAACAATAATATTTGCTATAAAAACGGGGAAAAATCCTTTTATAAAATCAAGAAAGAAAGTCAATATTCCCCATTTCTTACCTACAACCCTTACAACATTTGTTGCTCCAATATTTCCTGAGCCAAACTTACGAATATCAATTCTTTTAACTAAGTAAGCAACTATAAGACCAAAGGGAATGCTGCCAACTATATAACTAACTATAGTCCAAACTATTATTAGCATTTATTGCCTTCAACCCTCTTATAATATATCCTATACCAGAAACAATAGTAAAAAATACGGCCAAATTCCAAAAGACAAAAGAGAAACGAAAATTCACCAAAATACTTAAAACTGTAAACATCTGGAAAAACGTAGTAAGCTTACCCCAAAGAGAAGGATAAATGGGAACTTCAAGCTTAAGGAAATTAAGAATCATAACTCCTGATAAAATAATAAAATCACGGCTTACCACTACAAAGACTACCCACCATGGTATAGAGAACTTAAGAAAATAAAGAGCAATAAAAGCTGTTAGTAAAAGTAGTTTATCTGCCAAAGGGTCAATCACCTTGCCAATTTTTGATTTTTCTTTCTTTATCCTTGCTACGAGGCCATCAAGAAAGTCGGTAATCACAGCAAGAATAAATATCCCTAAGGCAATATGGTTCAAATACATATCCCCAAAGCGCCTATAAGCAATGAGGAAAGAAACAAAAAAAGGGATCAACAATATACGCAATATAGAAACTTTATCAGCAAAACTCATATTTCCTCAAGTTTATTCTATTATACCTATTCTTTTTGGTGGCCACCAGATAAATATTGCCTTACCAACTATGTCTTTTTCATCTACAAAACCCCAGAATCTACTATCTAAAGAATCATTGGAATTATCACCCAGAAAAAAATATTTTCCTTTAGGAACAACTATCTCTTCTTCACCGTATTTACCAATGTTAGTATAGTTGTTCTTAGCGATTAATGGGTCAATAATAATCTTACCGTTTATCTTAACATTGCCATTTTCTATCTTAACGCGTTCTCCCCCTAAACCAACCAACCTCTTTATGAATACTTTTCTTTTTAAAAAGAACTTATTCTTCTCCTGAGGAGGAACAAAAACAATAACATCCGCTCTTTTTGGTTTCCTTAATCCGGGGAGCCTCCACGGTGTGAAAGGAACACGGGGGCCATAAACAAGCTTGCTTACGAAAATCTTATCTCCGGGCATCAAAGTAGGAATCATAGAGCCGGTAGGAATCTTATAAATCTGGAAAAAAAAAGTTCTTACAAATATAGCCAATGAAGCGGCAATGACAACTGCTTCTACCCATTCTCTTATGGGCCCTTTTTTTCTCAGTGCTTTAGAGTCCTTATCTTTCATTTTCTTTCCTACCAAGACTTGCTACATTTTAAGAACTTCTAAGAATGCCTCTTGGGGTATCTGAATGTTGCCCAATTGTTTTAATTTCTTCTTACCTTTCTTCTGCTTTTCCCATAGTTTTCTTTTTCGGGTAATGTCTCCCCCATAACACTTTGCCGTCACATTCTTCCGTAAAGGAGGGATACGAGAAGAAGCAATAATCTTAGCCCCGATAGCAGCTTGAATATTAACTTCAAACATTTGACGAGGAACAACCTCCTTCAACTTATCCACCACTGCCCTTGCTTTATATTCAGCCTTCTCTTTGTTGACCAAAAGAGAAAAAGCTTCTATTCTTTTCTTGTTAAACATAATATCTATCTTGACTATCTGGGTTTTCCTGTAACCAATGAACTCATAGTCCAAAGAAGCATAACCTCGGCTTATTGACTTGATTCTATCATAAAAATCCACGACAACTTCTGCTAAAGGGAGCTCAAAAACTATAGAAAGTCTGTCCTTCCCCAGATAATCCATCTTAACAAACACACCTCTTCTTGCCTTCGATATTTCACAAACAGGCTCCATATATTCTAAAGGAGAAATTATAGTTGCTTTTACATACGGCTCCATAACTTCCTCAATCTGGGCAGGGTCAGGAAGCTTATGGGGACTATCTACATCAATAACTACGTGGTTTTTCTTCATAACCTTATAAAGAACAGTTGGAGAAGTTAATATTAAATCTAAACCATATTCACGCTCTAACCGCTCCTGAACAATTTCCATATGAAGAAGCCCTAAGAAACCGCACCTGAAGCCGTGCCCCAAAGAACCCAAACTGTCTGGCTCATATATAAAAGAAGGGTCTGACAACTTCATTTTCTCTATGGCATCTCTTAATAAACCGTAATCACGAGGAGAAACTGGAAATATACCGCAGAAAACCATCGGTGGTATTTCCTTATATCCCTCAAAAGGAGAAGTTGTGGGATTTAAATAAGAAGTAATAGTGTCGCCAACGTCTACATCCTGGGGATTCTTTATATTACAAAAAAGATAGCCTACCTCTCCACACACAAGCTCTTCTTGCCTTTGGGGAGATAAAACAAATATCCCCAAGTCTTCAACCTCATATCTCTTTTTTGTATTCATAAACAATATTTCATCTCCACGCGATACTTTGCCATCAAAGATTCTCACAAAAAGAATTATACCTCTATAAGGGTCAAAAGTTGTATCAAAAAGAATTGCTTTAAGAGGTTTATCTATGTCTCCTTCAGGAGGCGGAATTTCTTTAACAATTCTGCCAAGAACATCTTTTATCCCCCTGCCTTCCTTAGCAGAAATAAAACTAACTTCTTCCTTCTTAAAACCAAAAATGTCCGTCAGTTGATTTACAGTCCTTTCTGTATCAGCGTTAGGTAAATCAATCTTATTAACTACAGGAATTATCTTTAAGTTATTCTCCAGGGCAAGATAAAAATTAGCTACAGTTTGTGCTTCTACCCCTTGAGAAGCATCAACGAGAAGTATTGCTCCATCAGAAGCTTTTAAGGACTTAGCAACCTCATAAGTAAAATCAACGTGCCCTGGCGTGTCTATCAAATTAAGCATATATGTTTTATCCTCAAACGTATATTTTATACTTACTGCTTTGGCCTTAATAGTTATCCCTCTTTCTCTTTCTAACTCCATTCTGTCAAGAATCTGATTTGTCATCTTACGTTCTTCTACAGCGCCACAAACTTCAAGAAATCTATCTGCCAATGTTGACTTTCCGTGGTCTATATGAGCAATTATACAAAAGTTTCTTATTAAGCTCTTATCCATTGCTTCTCTTTATATAAGAAAGCAAAACATCCAGTACTTCTTCTATATCTAAAGAAGTGGTATCAATATATATAGCATCTTCTGCCTTCTTAAGCGCTCCGAATTCCCTGTTAAAATCTGCCTCATCACGTTTTAATATCTGGGCCTTAACTTCGCTATAACTAAGAAGATGCCCCTTTTCCTGTAAATATTGTTTTCGCCTTCTCGTTCTTTCCTCGATGTCAGCATCAAGATAGAATTTATAGTCGGCATTAGGAAAAACTACTGTTGTAATATCCCTGCCTTCTACCACAGCATCCTTATTCTCTACTAACTTTCTCTGAAGAAATACCATCTTTTCCCTTACTCTCTTAAAAGACACTGGCAAGGAAATATTTTTGTCAATCTGAGGGCTTCTTATCTTATCTGTTACCTCCTCTCCATCAAGGAAAACCCTATCACCATCAAGAGTTATCCTAAGATTATCTGCCAAGATGGCAATACTCTCTTCTTTGGCTAAATCAATATTCTCCTGAAGAGCTTTAAGGGTAAGAGCACGGTAGGTAGCACCAGTATCTAAATACAAAACACCCAACTTCTTTGCTAATAATCGGGCAATGGTTGTCTTCCCTGAACCAGCCGGTCCATCTATTGCAATGATCATTTTGTATAGAGGTGTTTCTTACGCGCCTTTCTAATCAATCTGAGAAGACGCTTACGCTCTTTACTGGTTATTGCTCTTTTAAATTCCTGAAGTATACCTATGTACTCCTCTATGTGATTTACAATGTTATCTTTATTAGAAAAGAAAACATCTTCCCATACCCTTTCAGGAGAAGTCGATACCCTCGTTATATCGCTAAAGCTACCTGAAGAAAATAAAAAGTACTTTTTCGGTACAAGATACGAAAGAGCATAAGAGATAACGTGAGGAAGATGAGAAACATAAGAAAGTACCTTATCATGTAAAGAAGGTTTCATAAAATAAACCCTGCAGCCAACTCTCTGCCAGAATTTCTTAACAAAAGGTGTGGCTTTGTTAAGAGAGGTGATAATACACAAAGAGTTTTTATAAATATCTCTTGAGGCGTTCTCTGGACCTTCTTTGTTGCTTCCACACAAAGGATGACACCCAACGAAATTGACATTTTCAGGTAAATATTCTTTTGCCTTTTTTTCTATCTCATATTTTGTGCTACCTAAATCGATAACTACTGTGTTTTCAGCAAGAAAGGGGGCAATCTTCTTAAAATAATTAATAATTATAGAAACAGGGGTCGCCAAAACAACCATAGTAGCATCCTTAAGCAATTTTCTTAAGTCCCCTGTGACCTTATCTACTAAATTTAACCTTTTAAGCTTCTTGTAATATTCTCTACGGTGTGCATACCCCCATAAAGACGCCTCTGGATAAGCCTCCTTAATAGCTAAAGCTAATGACCCCCCCATAAACCCTACCCCTATTATACTAATTTTTTTTACCTTCATTCCTACAAGCTCCTTCCCAAATCTTTTGCAAGTTTTTTAAGTTCTCTCATTAAACTTTCAAATCTCTCTGGTATAAGCTGCTGTGGACCGTCGCTTAATGCCTCTTCAGGATTAGGATGCACTTCAATAAGCAAACCATCTGCGCCAGAAGCAATCGATGCCTTGCTTAAAGGTGAGACTAAATTCCATCTCCCTGTAGCATGGGAAGGGTCTACAATAATAGGTAGATGAGAAAGATTTTTAACAATCGGCACTGTACTTAAATCAAGAGTATTACGTGTATAATCTTCAAATGTTCTTATCCCGCGCTCACAAAGAATAACATTGAAATTGCCTCCTGAAAGAATGTACTCTGCACTCATAAGCAACTCTTTTATAGTGGCACTTAATCCCCTTTTTAAGATAACGGGTTTCTGAGTTTGTCCCACTTCTTTTAATAAATTGAAATTCTGCATATTTCTTGCGCCAATCTGGAGTATATCCACATATTTTGCTACTAAAGGCACATCTCTTGAATCCATAACTTCACTTACGGTAGGTAAATTAAATCTTAAAGAAGCCTCTTTCAACATCTTAAGGCCATCTTCTCCTAATCCTTGAAAGCTATAAGGAGAAGTTCTTGGCTTAAATGCTCCCCCCCTTAGAACAGAAGCTCCCGCATCTTTTACCCTCTTTGCCACCTCAAACAACTGTTTCTCTGACTCTACAGAACAAGGTCCCGCAATAACTACTATCTTTTCTCCTCCAAATACAACCTTATCATTTATCTTTATCAAAGAATTCTCTCTTTTAAACTCCTTCGATACTAATTTATAAGGCGAAAGTACAGGCATGACTTTCTCTACGCCTTTAAACACTTCAAGAGGTTGAAGCCGAACAACTTCCTCAGGACCGATAACTCCTACTATTGTCCTCTCTATGCCTTTAGAAACCATAGTCTTAAGCCCAAGACTGTGAATCCTATCAATAACATGCTGTATTTGATCCTCGGTAGCATCCTTTTTAAATACAATAATCATTCTGACCTCCCGTCTCCTCCTTTAAGGTAATTTTTAAAATACCGCATAAAAGCCAAATTCTCTTTATGTAATCCTACTGTAACTCTAAAATAATTCCTTAAGCCCCAACCTCTTAACTGACGGACAATAATTCCTCTCTTCAACAAGTACTCATAGAGACTTTGAGTATCCTTTTTAAAGTTAACAAGAATAAAATTAGTAGCGCTTTTTACATATTCTAAACCGAGTTTTTCAAAATTCCGGTAAAAATAATCTTTTTCTTTATTTATATAGCTTACTGTCTTTCTAAGAAAACTTTTATTTTTTAAGGCAACTGTTGCTGCGACTTGAGCGAAACGATTAACATTAAATGGCTCTCTTATTTTGTTTAATACCTCTGCAACAGAAGGGGTGGTTATTGCATATCCTATTCTTAACCCTGCCAGTCCATATGCTTTGGAAAATGTACGGGTAACAATAATATTGCCCCTCTTCTTTAACAAATCAAGGCTATGAGGGAAACTCTGCTTGGGAGCAAATTCAAAATAAGCTTCATCAAAAAATACAAGTACACTCTTAGGTATTTTAGAAAGAAACCCTTCTATCTCTCTATGAGAAAGATAAGTACCATGGGGATTATCGGGATTAGCAATAAAAACTATACTGGTTTTTTTATCTATAGCTTTCACCATTCCGTCTAAATCATAATGGTAACTCTTAAAAGGTACTCTTTTTATCTTTAAGCCTGTGACTTTGGCCTGAAGCTCATATATAAGAAAAGTAGGGTACCCCACAACTACATTATTACCCACATTACAGAATCCTCTTAACGCCATAACAATAATTTCATCAGAGCCATTCCCAAACACCAATTGCTCTTCTTTTACCTTAAGTTTCCTTGCCAATTCTCTACGCAAGTAGAAACAATCTGCCTCAGGATAACGATTAATATTGGCTGTTTCTTTTAAAACCGCCTCCTTTATATAGAAGGGGGTAAAAGGATTCTCATTGGAAGCAAGTTTATAAACCTCTTTAAGTCTTAAGCTACGCTTTAGCTCCTCAATGGGCTTGCCTGGCTTATAAGCCTTTAATTGCCTTAAACTCTTCTTTATAACCATCGTCTTCTTTGGGGTAAGAACCTAAAATCCTAAGAAAAGCACATTTTCTCTCAAGAGACCTTAGGGCGCTTGAGACATTTTTATCTTCTCTGTGTCCTTCAAAATCAACGAAAAAGTAATATTCCCATGGTTTCCTCTTTGAGGGTCGCGACTCAATCTTGGTAAGATTTATACCATTTCTCTTAAATGAATTCAAAGCATCATGAAGGGCACCTACCTTATCCTTAATAGAAAAAAGAATAGATGTCTTATCGTGGGCACTGGGCAAACTATCATTCTTAGAAATGACAAGAAACCTTGTAACATTCGAAGGAGAATCCTCTATGTGTTTTTTAATTTCTTTAAGGCCATAGATAGCCGCAAGAACATGATTGCCAATACACGCAGATTCTTTATCCTTTTTTGCCATTTGTGCTGCTTTTGCCGTAGTAGAAGTCGGCACAAGCTGAGCATTAGGGTACTGACTTATTATCCACCTACGACACTGAGAGAAAACCTGCGGATGAGAATATATTCTTAAAAGCTTCTTTGCTTCGGATATGCGCAGTAGACTATGAGAAATATTAAGAAAAATCTCCGCACATATCTTAAGATTAGATTCTAAAAACATATCTAACGTATAAGTTACAGCCCCCTCTATGGAATTCTCTATGGGCACCACCCCATAATCTACATCTGCCCTTTCAACATGTTCAAAGACTTCCCGTATACTATCACAAGAAAGAAATTGACTACGGGAGCCAAACTTTCTTATTGCTGCTAGATGGGTAAATGTTCCTTCTGGGCCTAAATATCCAATTTTAACCTTAATTTGAAGTGCCCTGCACACAGAAAGAATTTCTCTGTAGATTATCTCTAAGTCTTTACTGCTTAAAGGGCCTTTGTTTATTGCCTTTATTTTCCTTAAGATAAGTGCTTCTCTCTCTGGAGAAAATATGCTTATCTTTTTTATGCTCTTAATACGTGCAACAGAAGAAACCAGTTTCGCCCGCTCGTTAAGAAGGTCGACAATTTTTTTATCTATTCTGTCTATGTGACCGCGCAATTTCTTAAGAGACATAGTCAATCTCTCTTTCTAATTTATCTAAAATACTTTTATTTCCTATATCTACCCATTTTCCTTTAAACAAATATCCATAAACATCTGTTTTGCTTATTAACCATTCAATATACTTACCACTAGCGTCGCTATTTTTTACCTCTTGAATAAACTTATCAAGATATACAAGGGACTCTTTTGGAAAAAAATATATACACGTAGCTATAATGTTGCTTTTTGGTAAAGATGGCTTTTCTACAAACCCATTAATTCGCCCTTCTTTATCCAAAGTAACTACTCCAAAATTATTAGCGATATTCTTATCCTGTAGTTCATAAAGCCCTACTGAGGGAGAAGGACACCTTTTGTAAGAAGTTCTAACAAAATCTAAAAAATCCCAGCTAAAGAAGTTGTCTGCCCCTATAATGAACCAATCACCCTTCCCTTTCTTTTCCAGAACAAAACGTATATCTCCTATTGCCCCTAAACGTTCCTCTACAGAATTAGTACCATCATTTATGATTGTAACAGGATAACTTACCTTTTCTTTCCAATCTATAAATTTCTTATAAAACTTATTGTTAGAGACTACCACTATCTCTTCGACTTCCACCTCTCTATTTAATGCAACTAATTTGTCTAATATATAGTCTATAAGAGCTTTTCCCTTTATAGAAAGCAAAGCTTTAGGAATATTTAGAGTTAAAGGATATAATCTTGTACCATAACCAGCAGCTAAGATTAAGCTTTTCATTCTTACCCTCTCATAATACTGTAAAAATCATCTTTTAATGCTTCCTTTAAAGCGTTATTGAGATACCTTACTACTTCCTTTGGTGTAGACAGATTTAGTACAGAATCAACTATTTTTCTTGCCTCAGAAAACTTTATTTTGTTTATCAACCTTTTAATTGTAGGTACGCGCGGCGGTGGCATGCTAAACTCATCCAACCCCATCCCTACAAGCAAAAAGGCAAACAGAACTTCTCCTGCCATCTCTCCACACATGCCTACCCATATCCCACTATTGTGAGCAACATAAATAACATCCTTAATCAACCTCAATACACCTGGATGAGCTGGCTCATAAAGATAAGCTACCTTTTCATTAGCCCTATCCACTGCTAAAGAATACTGAATTAAGTCGTTGGTTCCAATGCTAAAGAAATCACATTCTTTAGCCAGAACATCAGCTGTCAAAGCAGCAGAAGGAACTTCAATCATAACTCCCACAGAGATATTCTCATCAAAGCTTTTACCTTCTCTCCTAAGCTCTTTTTTACATTCTTCAAGAACCATCTTGGCTTTTCTTAATTCATCCACCCCCGAAATCATAGGAAACATTATCTTTATATTGTTATCCACAGAAGCTCTCAATATTGCCCTTAACTGTACTTTAAAGATATCGGGTCGAGCAAGACAAAATCTTATTGCTCTCCATCCCAAAAAAGGAGTAAACTCTTGAGGTACTTCAGGACGGGAAAGAAATTTATCTCCTCCTATATCCATTGTTCTTATAATCACAGAGTGCGGTTTTACTTTCTTAGCTACATTAGCGTATGCTTTAAATTGATCCTCCTCAGAAGGTAACTGGCTTTTTCCCAAGAAAATATATTCTGTCCTGTAAAGCCCTACCCCTTCGGCACCAAAGTTTTCCAGCAGAGGTAACTCTTCGGGTAATTCAATATTGGCAGAAACAACAAGCTTCCTTCCGTCCAATGTCTGAGATTTAAGTTTCTTAGGAGCAGCAATTATCTTAGCGGCACGTCTTATTTGAGCGGACTTTTTCTGATAAACTTTGATTGTTCTATCTGTAGGATTTACAATAACAACACCTTCAGCGCCATCAACAATAATGGATTCTCCTCCTTTTATATACTGAGTTGCTACTTCAACACCTACTATAGCAGGTATACTAAGATTGCGGGCTAATATTGCTGTATGAGAAGTACTGCCTCCAATATCGGTAACAAAGCCTACAATCTTATCCTTTGGCAAGATAGCTGTCTCTGCAGGAGATAAATCATGAGCTACTATAACGACCTTTTCTTTAATATCGTAAATTTGAGGTAATTCTTTCTTCAGTAGCTTCCTTAATACTCTTTTACCTATATCTTTTATGTCAGCTGCTCTTTCCTTTAGATACTCATCGTCAATGTTAACTAAAGTATCTATGTACTTCTTTATACTTTGAGAAAAAGCGTATTCTACATTAACTCTTTTCTTTATTTGCTGAATCACATCTTCAATTAGTACTCTATCTTCGAGAACTAAAAGATGCGCCTCAAAAATCTTTGCTTCAGAGAAACCGAGCTCTCCTGAAATTTTCTGTTGCAAGTTAACAATCTCTCTACGAGTAGCAATCAGAGCCTCTTCCAGTCTATATATTTCGCGGGAGATTTCTTCATAAGAAATCTTCCTTTTGGGAATAGAAAACTCATCCCTTCCTAAACAATAGGCTTTACCAAAGGCAATACCAACAGAAGCCGCTATACCTTTTAGCTTAACCATCTTCGCTCTCCAAAAATTTCCTTAACTCACAGACTGCCTCTTTCGCATCGTCTCCTTCAAGAATTAAACGTACCTTTGTTCCCTTCGCTATACCCAAACTCAACACAGCAATGATAGATTTGCCATCAACAACCTCTCCATCCCTTTCTATTTTTACTGCAGAATCAAACTTATTGGCAATCTGCACAAAAATAGCAGCTGGCCTAGCATGCAATCCGTGAGTATTCTTTACAACAACTTCCTGCTCAAGCCTTTCCATTTTTTCTTCCAATTATTATATGTATTCAAAATAACCTTCGCCGTCCTATAAGGGTCGTGACGCAAATAATCTGTTCTACTTGCTAAACTGTCTTCTATAACCACCATCCCCATCTTTTTTAAACGTTTCTTGTCAGGAATAACAGGAAACGACTTCTCCTGAGAATATTTCAAAAGTAAGTTGTATTCTAAGCGGCCAGAATTCACCAAACAACAATCTACAATTTTATCAGCTGTATGCTTAAAGAGCACCTCTACATGGTCAGCTGCAGTAAAACCATCTGTCTCTCCATGTTGGGTCATAATATTGCATATATACATCTTTAAAGCGCCACTTTTTATAATCTCATCTCTTATATCCTTAATAAGAAGGTTGGGCAAAATGCTTGTAAAAAGGCTTCCTGGTCCTAATATAATAATCTCTGCTTCTCTTATTGCCTCTATTGCCTCAGGGTTAGACTGGACATCCTGTGGTATAATATGAATTTTTCTTATTGGTTTCTCTACTTTAGAAATCTTATCTTCTCCATCTTTAATAGACCCATCTAAATACTCTGCTCTAAGTCTTACTTTATTAAGACTTGCAGGAATCACCCTCCCCCGGATAGCTAAAACTTTACTTGACTCCTCTACTGCTGCTTTAAAACTTCCAGTAACTTCTGTAAGAGCGGTTATAAAAATATTCCCGAAATTATGCCCTTTCATTCCCTCCCCTTCTCTAAAGCGATATTGAAATAAATCACGCATAAGCTGAGGGGCCTCTGCCAAGGAGACCAAACAGTTTCTTATATCTCCCGGAGGTAAAATACCAAATTCCTCTCGTAGTCTCCCTGAAGAACCACCCTCGTCAGCAACTGTTACAATTGCTGATATATTGGATGTGTATTCTTTTAAACCTTCGAGTATTGTCGACAAACCAGTTCCACCCCCTATAGCAACAATCTTAGGTCCCCGCGCAAGAAACCTCTTCTCATATATAATATCTATCAAATCTTTTTCTTTATGAGGATATATAGCCTCAAAAAAGCTCTTAATAAGGTAAGCAACACCCCCCACAAGAAAAACTACTCCTACTATAAATACCAGATGAGACAAAACCCTAAAAGGAAAGTATGTATCTTTTGACAAATGAGAAGAAGAAACAAAAATAAGAATAATTCCTGTTACAAGAAGACTTATCCACCGTTTTATTTTCAACCCAGGATAAAACCATCTTATAATCTTTATAAATTTTTTCATCTTTATTTTAACAAATTGTGTTGTCTTATTATCAAATCTATTATCTCTTCTCTACTTTTAGCGTCTCTAAGCTTTTGAACAAAAGATCTATCCCTTAGGAGCTTCGCCAAATGAGCTAGTGTTTTTAGATGTACGCCTGCTTCCTGCTGATTTGAAAGCAAAAGGACAATAACATAAACTGGCTCATCATCCAAAGCATCAAAGTCAACGCCTTCTTTTGACACTGCTACGCATATTATTATTTTCTTTATGCATTTTAAACGAGCGTGAGGCAAAGCAATATGTCCACCAATAGCAGTAGAGCCCATTTCTTCTCTTTGGATTACAGCCTTAAGAATGCTTCTTTTATCTTTTTTATCAATTTTCTTAATATCGGATAAATGGTCAAGAATAGAAGAAATAATACTTTTTTTATTCTTCCCTTTTATGCCCAGAAACACATCGTCAATTCGCAAACCCTCTATAAACTCATTTACCATTCTTACTCCTTCCTCATATGGTATAATTTACTGCCCTGAAGAGTACTTACGACAAAAACACCCCCTTCTTATTCATCTATATTAAATTTAAATTGTTCTCTAATAAATTATAGATATCCGAAGTTATATTTTTTTAGGAATGTAGCGTATTATAACAAAGAGGATTAATGTCACTTATCTAAAAAGAGCGAGGGACGGGGCTTGAACCCGCAACCACCACGTTGGCAACGTGGTGCTCTTCCAATTGAGCTACCCTCGC
>CAYVYZ010000002.1:0-65191 GCA_964455875.1 uncultured Planctomycetia bacterium
ACCCTATATATACCATCCTCGCTGGGTTCAATCACGATTTTTTTCCCGTCAATAATCCCGTCAATAAAAAAGTCTTTTGATATTACTAAGTTCATCTTCTCACCTATAACTTCTCAGATATTATTTGAACCCCGTTATTTTTCTAACCAAGGAAAAGCTCCTTTTTTGGTTGGGTCCGGTTTTAAAAACACTAATAAGTGTTCGTGTCCTTTAGGCATTAGTTTTTCTTTCCATATCTGGTTTGGAAAAGATTTTCGCATCGCGTTTGGGTAATGTAATATGATATGGTCAAACTGTTCAAACCCAACAGACTTTAAAGCATTAACAGTATCAACATGATAACTATAATACTTTCCTCCCTTTCTGAAATCATTAACATTCATAATACAGAACTTACCAGGTTTAAGTATTCTAAAACAGTGAGCATATACTTCTGTCATTCCAACCATAAAATCTTCGTAAGAAAGCCTGCCAAGCTGTTCTGGCTCATCACCATACCACTCAAGATTCCAGTAAGGCGGCGAACTAAAAATGAAGTCAACGCTATTATCTGGCTCATCAATTTTTCTACTATCTCCCTCAACCAATTTTATGGTTAAATTCTCAGGATTATCTTTTAAAAGATGTTCTCTTACCTTTCTATTGAACTTCATGAATTCTTTAGAGCAGTCCCACCCAATGTAATTTCTTCCTTTTTTATAAGCCACTTCCATACGACTATTATGTCCACAATTATGAACCACAACACCATTTGCTATAAAATTATTAAATTCTTCTACTTCCATATTATAAACATCTATTTTTTCCGTTAATTTTTCTATTTTAATAAGTTTGTGGTTATAATTAAACTTATTCCTTGAAATGTTTCCTACCGTGTTTTTATGAACACCAACAATTTTTCCAGATTGTTTATGTTTTTTTCTATAAAAAGCCATTAAAGAATCGTTTTCTTTTAAATCCTTTGCTTCTTTCCAAGTTCCATCTAATAACATTACCTTATGATTTGGTGTAATCACCAATTCTTTTTCATTGTCTAAAGTTATTTTAATAACTTTCGCATTTTTTCTTGTTTTCCTTATATTCCAAGCCTTTCTTAATTTAAGTTCTTTACCATCACAACAATATACGTATGTTTCTTTACCAACCAATGTTTTTATAGGAACGTCTCCCTCAGGAATAGAAATCAGCGTATCTCCGCTAACACAAAAAGGGTCAAAAAACACTTCTCCTCTCTCAGTATAGAAATCTAGCAACTGTTCCAGTATATCTCTTGGGAACATACTAATAGCTCCTTTCCAACGAACATTCTGGTTTCTGGTGCTATAATCATAAATCTGTAGTGTTGGATTCCTGTGTTCTTGAGATACTTTGTGCTGGCTTCTATCTGTTAAATCAAGTTTCTCACTGTGTTTAACAGGCCACACGCTATCAGGTATTCTACCAAATATGTTCAGCAACCTTATCTTCCCAGCATAAGCGTCTGATTTACCTTTAAGTATCTTCTTCTTTTGCTCAGGGTTTACCTGGATTGGCTTTAAAAAATGTTTCCAGTCTTTCAAGCATTTCACCACTTTTAATTATTCTATATGAATCATCGTCTTCGTGATGCGTTGAGAACTCTATGATTTCTGCGTCTGTCACACCACCAAACGAATGAACAAGGCCGGGAGGTATATGAATTATTGCTCCTTCATCTAATACTTCATATTTTATTTCTCCATCCTGGACTGTCATCATACCAACCTTACCCTTATTAACATAAAACGTTTCGTCTTTCTTTAAATGAAAATGAAGACTGCACATCATTCCTTTCTTAACCACGAGTTTCTTACCACAATACTGTTTGTTAACAATCCATTCTTCATATCCCCACGTCTTATCAACCTTTTTTACCATTTTAAATCCTCTTCTGTTAAATTAAATTTTTTTCATAATAATAACACACCGCACCTGTTACAAATGATTTCGTTCATTGAAACGGTATTCTCACCTCACATTCTGAACCATCACAATACTTATCAACTAATTCATGGGTGTCTCCTTTCAACCTTACTTTCTTAATCTTATTAATCTCGTTTTCATATTGTTCCTTCGTTAATGGTATGTAAGGTGCTTGTTTATACCCATGTTCTTTACGTGGTAAAAAACTAACACCTTTCAACCTTACTTCGTATAATTCTAATATGTTTTTAATATCCTTCGCTTCTTCTGGTGAAAAATAAGCGGTAACGCTTACTTGGTTGTCTGCCCAATAAGTCTGAAGTTGTGCAACATTTTCTAGTTGTTCCCAAACACTTACTTGGTCAACACTCCTATCGAAAAACTCTTCTTTAACTGGGAAAGACACCACCATCGTGTTCTCACTATACTTATCTTTCTCAACTTTATAACCTGCTTCTTTAAGTTGTTTAAGCATAGGACTACCAGACTGAAACCTTATGTTTCTAATATAATACTCTGCCACAGGATAATGAACTCCGGGCGTCACACCAGCTAACAAACTAACAGTTCCGCTTGGTTTAACACTGGTTGTTTTAATTGAGTGTGGTATTCCAAGCCATTCAGAATATACTCTGTCCCAATACTGAATTTTTTCATATCCTTCTTCACAAGCCTGGAAAAACTTTCTTCTACCAAACTTCTTAAATGCTTGTGTGATACCACTAATACTACATCCAATACGCCTATTACGATTCATAACCCTATTAGTTAGTGGTTGATGGGTGGGAATAAGGGTTACTGTTTTAGCATACATATAAGCGTATTTAAGCGTCTCAATCCATTCTTCCAAAGTCTCGTGTTTTGTAGGATATGTCTCTACTAAACAACATAATTCATATGGTTCTAGTGTTTGTTCCAAACAGGGATTCCCACCACCAGCACGATAATCTTTGTTATCTGGACGACAATTAATACGCGAATATTTTCTAGCGTTCTCAAGCCACTCATAGCCAGGTTCTCCATTCTTCGCTGTTCTATTAGCAACATCTGAATAATCCATTCCTATCTCTGCAAAAACACTATTATTACTCGCCCACCTGTGATTATAAATCTCTTCTTTATGTTTTTCTGGATTTTTTAAATCTAAAAAGGTTGTGTCGTTTGGGTCACCAAACATTATCTCCGCTGAGCGTCTAACGTTTCCAGACACAACACACTTTCCAACCAAGTTAAATATGTCTACAATATCTGCGCTGGTTATCTTTTGGCCTACTCTTCCATAAAGCAACTTTACTATGGATTCATACATTTCTTTAAGTGGTTCTGGGCCGCTGGCAGTCCCACCAAAACCATTTATGGGACTACCAAGTGGTCTAATACTGCTATAATCAACTTCTGAGGGTAATGCGTTCTTACCAACAAAAGCATTTAATACTGTTCTTAGTAAACCCACCCAACCTTCTCTCGTATCTGGAACTTTAAAAACATAGGTTTCGTCCACCTTTGGTTGCTGAATCGTGATTTTACCTGCTCCTTTGGTATCACCACCAACACCAACACCAAGCATGCTCATATCCATTAAAAAACAAAAAGGTTCTGCGAAGTCTGTGGAAATGTTTTCTGTGGAAACAAACGCACAATTATTAAGGGCCGCGCCTCCGCGTTCATACACATAGTCTGTACCCATCATCCACAAACCACGACCAGGCGGAGTGAACTTAAACTCCCACATCAACTCAAACATTCTCTGAGCAGAGTTATTGGCCTTCTTCTGACTCCAAGGCAGCTTATTTTTATAACAATGTCTCTTCTGAATAGTGAAAACTCCTTCTACTACTCTCCGTAAAGTCTGCCAATACTCTTCTGTCTTACCATTAGGTAAGGGCCTTGCGTAAGTCCTTTTAAAAACCACATATCCAAGAGGACCCCATTTAGGTTGCTTCCCTTTAAACTTATTAACAAAATCATTGTTTAACGTAAAAAATATTTTCTTGTCATCCATGTTAACCAACCTCGTTTAAAAAATTTTATTTCTTCTTACCATACTTTTCTAATAGTAAGACTAGAGCTTTTAGACACTTAACTATTCTATCGATACCAATATTTTTAGCAGTACCAAGCTTAGTAGATAGTATGATTGATTTAGCATTATACTTTTTTTCATTCAAAAAATCTTGAATGAGTTTCTCAGCGGTCTTCTTCAAGTATTCTCTTTCATACTTCTGACTAAGAGCAATCCTCTTACTATCTAACTTCTTTTTCTTCTTATTGTCTGGCATTTAACTCACCTCACAACACCTTCATAATACGACTAGCAATCGCCGCGAAACATATATTTGGGTCGAAAGATAAACTCATCTCCATCTGCCCGGTTGAAATAATCTCTGTTATCTCTGCTTTTGTTTTCACCGGCAAATCAGATTTGAAAAACATATCTTCTAAATCAACTAATAATTTATCATAATCTGGATGCCTGTTTGGTATTTCATATCTTATTTTACTCCACTCCTTAGCTCTTATGAGTTTATAGACTTCCTGAGATATTAGTTCTAACTCTTTCAGTTCCATCATGGTAATCTTCTTATCAGGATTAGAAGATAGTCGTTGTAATGTGTTAATACTTGTCCTAATATCTCCCTTGCTAATATCGGCAATCATGGTTAATATTAAATCTGTTGTCTTAATATCTTCTTTCTCAACGATAAATTTTAACCTGTTTATTAACTCATTCTTATCAGGAGCAGTAAATTCAATTAGTGTAAACCTGCTTTGAATTGGTTCAGGAATTTTATGTAAATAATTACAAGTACATAGGAACCTTCCATTCCTAACGTATTGCTCCATCATGGCTCTTAAGGCAGCGAAAGCGTTAGCACTCATATAGTCAAACTCTTCAATCCAAATAAGTTTTGGCTTCCCCCCAACACTACTCTTAGAAGTGATAAAATTATAGACTGTTTCTCTAATAGTATCAACTCCTGTGGTGTCGCTACCATTAATCCTGAGCACATCAATAGGTTTCAACATATCAATTATAATCTTAGCACATGTGGTTTTTCCTGTCCCAGGAGGCCCGAAAAACAATAAGTTGGGCATCTCCATAGGCTTCTCAATAATGGTTTTCAGAGTAACTAAGTCTTTTACTCCAATCACTTCACTAAAATCTTTCGGCCTGTATTTTTCTATTAATGGTAAACTCATTTACACACCCTCATATAAAATGTGTGGTAACACACTATTTTTTTTCTTCGGCAATTTTTTATTCTTTCATTACTATTGGCGCTATTATACAAATAAATTCCATGCTTCCTTCTTTCTCAATAGATATTAGTGGAACTCCTGCGCCAATCCTGAACTCAACCACCGTATCTAAAGCATTAAACAACGAAACAAACATAGGACCCACCGTTACTGAACCCGTTCCTTTACTTTTCAGGGGGTCAAAAGGAACTGTGTTAATAAAGAAATCTGATTCTCCTTTAACACCAACCTCGAAACTAAACACATCTTCTTCTTTCTTAATATCCACGTGGTTGATTTTGAGAACATCTAAATCACTAATGGTTCTCTGTATCTCCCTACTATCAAATATTATATTCGCACTCGTTTCAATCTTTGGCATGTCACCACGATATATTATTTCTTTACAAACGGACTCTGACGCAAGAATAACATATATTTGCCTTCTATCATCAAATAATCTGATTATAAAGTCCTCTACTTTCTCTATTTCTATGATGTCGTTAAAGCTTTTCAAATACTTTATGAAAGAAGGCGTGTTCTTCACAAATATCTCGCCAATAGGTTCATACTCTACAAAAGCATCTTTTCCAAGGCTAGTCATAGTCATAGCTACGTTTCCTGGGTCTCTCACAGCAGATTTTAAACCTTCATCAGTAAAATTCAGGTTTATAATCATTAATGCGCCATTCAAACTAGCTTTTCTCACAAAATCTTTCAATATGTTTGCTTTAACTTTCATTTTATCATAACTCCTTGGTTTTTTCAACTGCACCTTTCATAATCTCAGAACTGCTTCTCACCTTCTTACCACCGGTTCCCCACACCATCTTAATACCCAACTCATTACATAAATTTATTTCTGGAACATCTTTCAATGTTCGTCTCTTATCTCCTCCAAGACAAAACACGTCTGGGTGGAAAACCTCTAGCTCTGTGCAAACAGACATATCTTTTGGGTTTTCATCGTGAAAACTAATTTTTACATCGTCAACATAACGCAACGCTTTCAAAATTTCTTTTCTGTCATTCTCTGACATAAAAACAAACCCCTTCTTCTTCTTAAGCCAGTTATCATTATTTAATATGACTAGTAACGTGTCTCCATAATCTCTGGCTTCTTTTAAAAAATTGATATGTCCGACGTGCAAGGGGTCAAAACCTCCTGATACGGCTACTGTAACCACTTTTAATCACCTTTTTTACTTATTCTGCTTTCTTTTCTTCGGTTTTTACGTTAGGAGTCTGTTCTTCTTTTTTCTCTTCTACTTTCTTTTCTACCGCTTCCAATGTTCTTGGTTCTGCTGTCTTAATCTCAAGCTTAACCGTTTCGGCTTTTTTCTCGATTTCTTTAAGTTTGGTAGAAATAGGTTGAATGTTTTTTTCAATCATATTAACCCTTTCATCTATATATTTTGCGTAATTAATTAATTCGTTTATCTTATCTCTTACCTCTTTTTCCCTTAGTTGTGGCTCAATTTTTTCTTGTTCTACCATTTTCCCACCTTCCTTATTTTATAATCTTCTAACTACCTTACCTTTTCTTTAAATATTATTCTTCCATTAGTTAAATCTTTAATAACAAAATATTCGTCGTTTTCCCAATAAAAAGCTATTTTACCGCGTTTTTCCCTATCCAGAAATCTGGAAGACACCTCTCTAAATCCAGGTAACCACACACCAACATAATTAATAAAATCTTCTCTACTAGCACACCTTCTTTCAGTTACCATTTTAAAAATATGTGGTTATTTTTCTAAATAACAAGTATAACTACAGTAATCTAACACATACTCTTTGCCATTCTTAATCGCTGTTTTTCCCTTTGGTGGTTTGCTTTTATAAAAAAGTGTTCCACAAACCCTACACACACAGTTTGGTTCTCGTTTCATTTTACATTCACGAATCCTTCTTTTTTAATAAAGAAATTACACTCATTGCTCGGTAAATTAGGACTATCCACTAGTTTAGCATAAATACTTCCTCCTTTTCCAGGCCTCACGTATATTCTGAACGCGCTGTTATGACCAACTATATGACCTCCTACCGGTGTGGTGGGGTCTCCATAAAACTGAGCTGGATTGGCATGCACTTGATTAGTCACAAGCACAACCAAGTTATATAAATCAGCTATTTTAAGTAATTGGTGCATGTGCTTATTAAGTTTCTGCTGTCTCTCAGCCAGTGTGCCTCGCCCTACAAACTCTGACCTGAAATGAGAAGTAAGAGAGTCAATCACAAGAATCCTATAATTCTCACCATTCTTTTGCAACATCTTCTCAATCTCTTCCACTAACAGTATCTGGTGGTCAGAGTTATAAGCTCTGCTAACATAAATTCTGTTCATCGCATCATCAAAATCTAAGCCGTTTGCCTCAGCAAAATCTTTTATTCTGTCTGGTCTGAAGGTATTTTCGGTATCTAAGAAGATTGCCTTATTATCTTTGTTCTCAATTAATGCTCTTACAACAAGCAAGTGAGCTAACTGGGTTTTACCGGACCCGAACTGTCCATATACTTCGGTTATTACACCAGATTCAAAACCACCTTCCAACATACCGTCGAAATCGGAGCAGCCTGTTCCGATTTTCCGGATTTTGTCTCTGCGTTTTGCGAACTCTTTGGCTTTTTCAAAACCAAGCTTCAAGTTCTCCCTTGCTTGTTGTATGAGCTTTCTCGCGACGGATTCACTAATCCCTGCGATTGTGCTAACCTCAACAGGAGTTGTAACTGCTAATGACATCAATGTAGATATACCTGCGCTTTCCAGTTTTTCAATTGTGGTAGGACCCGCACCTTTTAATATTGATAATTCTGATTTTTTTGTCATTTTAAAAAAATGAATACCCCACCAACAAAGACGTCCTTTGCTGGTTTTTTATGGGGTAGCGGCAACATGGCCTTGCAATTTTTCTCCTTGCCATCATGTTGAATGACGCACATGGCATTCGTTCATCTTTCCAACATGATTATCATTGATTATTCAATGAATATTAATCTGTTCCTTTACTAATATCTTCAAGTATTTTAAGAGCTTCTTCAATAGTTTTTAATTTAGCGTCGAACATCCGTTCTTTATCAGACTGTCTTTCTTTAAGATTGGCTACTTTCTTCTCGGCTTTTTCCAACTCCCAGTCTAAATTCCTCTTCTCCCGGTCACATTCATCCTGATATGCTTGTTTCTTGTCTTCAATAGAACTTCTTAAAGAGTCAACGGCTTGCTCGGCTTTCCTTATCTCATCAGCAAGTTGGAACTTAGCTGTCATTATATCCAGCTTCTTTGTAATTAATCTTTCTACAATACTATATCTACTTTGGCTTTCTCCCATAATAATCACCTCATTGAATAGGGAAATCTTCTTCTAATAATTTATCATACTTCTTATAACAACCATAAAGCTCTTTGCTAAGCCTATCGAATTCTTCTTGATTAAGTGAATATTCGGCAATGTATTTAAGTAAAACATTAAAGCTCCTATCATATCTCATCAAGGACTTTGGAAACTTAATAATATTTCTATCAACTTCATACTTAATACTTGTCAACGGGTTTTCCCTGAAATAATTAATCGTGGCTATTACATCCTTATAAGTATCTGCTTTTAAATTCACTATTCTTTCTACGTCAATCACTTTATCAAAACGAGTTGTTAATCTTCCTTCAAACACAAAAGGAATAAATCTGTTAGTGACTGCTTTTGTGAACATCTGGTCAAAATACTCTTGTGCTTTACCAGTATAATAACTTGGAAGATTATAAAACAACACCAAACTTAACTTACTAATATCATATTGTTCTTGGGTTGTGTTCGTCTTTCTACTTCTTTTAGTATAAGTGTTAAAATAGGCGCCTGTTGCTAACAAGAACTCTTGCATCTGTATCTTCTCATCCTTCTTCAAATTACCAAGCTCGTTAAGAATAATAAGTTTATTCCTTAACACATATTCCAGTTTAGCCATAGTTGCCCCATACAAGTTAGCCATAGAGTCAACTAAATGACCAATAATATTCATAACGGAGTCCTTGCCAAAACCAGCGTCTGTAGACACCCTGTAATTAACCCTATCTATAAACGCCGCTAAAGCTATTATTTTATAAAGTAAGAAATGTAAAGGCTTGGTGTGTGAAAATTGTGGCATTATATCCACCAACTCTCTAAAACTCATCTTCTTTTCAGCGGGAATCTTGATAGAAGTGATGCCAATAATAAAATTAAATACGTCGTTCTTATAATCTTTTTCTATTGTTTCGGTAACTTTAAAAGGTAGTTGTTCAACATGTTCATCTAAAGCGAAGTATTGTTTAATTCCTTTCTCCATAAAGAAACCATAAAATTTTTCTCCATTAATAGTTATACACTTCTTCTTACTTACAAGATTTTCATCTGTGAAGATGTCGCTATACAACTGATTATTAAAATAAGTTATACAATCGTTGTGAAACATAAACTCATCTTCTTCTTTCATCGTCCCACCTTAGAATAAATATTCTTCGTTTACACCTTTCTTAAAACTTATCTTGTCTTTTGGTTCTTTTGGTTTTAAAAGTTTTTTAATCTCAGAACCGCTTTTGTGTTTGGTGAAAGACTTTAAAATAGTGGCTTCCCCTTTCAAATCATATCTTATAAGCATGGTAACCCACAAATAACCATATTTGTCTGGTACAGGAATCTCTGTTTTTGTCTCTTCTGTTGGTTTCTCAATTGGTTTGTTGTTGAGTTTCTTTGGCTTCACTCCTTTTAACAGTTTTTCGTAAGGATTACTCATTTTAGCCTTTTAATAGTTTAAATAGTTCTTTAGCCCTTTCTTTAGTAATACTGTTTTCGTATACTGGTTGTTGAGATGCTTCTACAAATAAGTCTTCGTTTATATTATATCCGCTTTTAAGCATCGCTTGTGTGTCTTTAACCAGCTTCATCTCTGTTGGTGTCATAGAAACACCATCACTCTCATAATCTGGTTTTCTTCCTTCAGATAACTTTTCGGCTTCATATCTCTTTATAAGCCTACCGCTTCTTCCTTCTTCAACGATTTTTCTAATAGCCACTTCAACATCAATATTTCCATTAGTTAATTGAATAAGTTGTTTATTCAAGTTCTCTGTTGGAAAGAATATTACTTTCCCAGTGTATGGTGTTGGCATTGGTGTTCTTTCCTTTCCTTCTCTTACTTTAGCATTCTCCACGAAACCAAACCATAAATACCACTCACCAAATTTTCCTTGCCCAGTCTTCACTGGTGCGGCACAATCAAGTTTTATTTTGACCGGGTCTCCAAGTAAAGGAATATCTTTCAAATCAAGTATTGGATTAATCTCTTTTTCGTTTGGCATTTTCTTTTTCCTCCTTTATTTTATCCACACAATCTTGACACAATCCTACGAATGCGATAACTCCCTTGTCTGTTTTAGATGCTTCTCTTAAATATAGTGGTTCTGATGTTATATCAACTTCTTTCTTACAACCAAAACAAACACCATCTTCTTTCAGCTTTTTATTAACCGCATCCCATAGAAATCCCATCTCTCCTAAACTCTGTTCTACGGCTTTTTCATCGATTTTATCTATTTGAGTAACTTCCTTATTATCACTATCCTTTAAAAAATCATCCAGTTCTTTATCAGAAACCATTTTTTCTCACCTATTATAATGTCTTTTTATAACATCATTAAGGAATATTGGGGTCCCTCTTGAAAAAAACCCGGAGGTGGTAGAGGGACCCTAGGTTTTGGAGGGGCAATGAGTGTTATTAAACAAACTATCGTAAGTTTCTTGGTCGAAACCAATTATTTTCTTCTTACCTATAAAAAGAACAGGTATTTTCTTCTCACCTACTTTCTCTATAAAATCTTGTGGGTTATCCTGAATATTTATAAAACTATAAAAAATTTTTTTCTCGTCTAAATATTTTTTTGCTAACAAACAAGCAGGACAATATTCTGCGCCATAAAGAGTAACTTTTTCAACATTCATTTTAATATTTTTTGAACTGGTTTTCAAACACATCGTAAGGAACAGCGTGTGAAATTCCTTGATTGTCATTATAAGAAATAACTATTCCAACAAACCTTAGTTCGTTTTTTCGCTTCACAAAAACAGGTCCTCCACTATAACCTCCTCTTACCACCTCGTCTAAACACACGCGAATTTCTCCGGTATCCTTATTATGTATTATCGCGGTAATGTTGCTTTTTTTTATTACCCTGAATCTACCACCGGGGTAACCACCAATATAACACTCTTCGCCTATAATAAGGTTTTTATAAGATATTGGGGGTGTTCTGTATGCTTTGTACTTATCTTTTTTTGTGCTTATAATTGCGTAATCCTTTTCTAAGTCAAGTCTCTCAAGTTTTCCTTCAAGTGTTTCTCCATACATATCCACAACAACCTTTTCATGTGATTGAACATCAGATAACAATGGGTGTTGTGGCTTAAGCAGGTGACCAGCAGTTATGTAATAACTTCTATTACCCCCATCTTTAAAATTGTATAACGAACCAGATACCTTTCTATCGAAAAACACACCCCTGGCTTTTCCTGTTAAACGAACAGTAAATTTATATACATTCTCAAAAGCACTATTCCAACGTCTTAATCTATCGTTTTCGTCACGACTAACTTCTTGAAATTCTTGGTCTTGTTTTAAATAATTATCAAGAGTTTGTGTGTTAGCACCGTTTTCTGGCATATACGATGTTGACAAACCAATAATCGCGCAACCTATTAAAAACTTTTTTAACCTATTCATTTGACCCTATAAATATTATTTCTTCAATCTTTTGGCTTTACTCCCACTCTTCACTTTTTTTCTACCGCCAGAAGCCTGAAAGTTTTTACCTCTCTGATGCTTTTTTTCATGTATAGACCTTCCTTTTCCCTTAAGCTTATACTTTATTAAATTAGAAGGCGTATTATGAGTTCTGTCACCATCCTTATGATGAACTCCTTCACCAGGCTTGGCGTTTACTATTCTTCTGTAACTTCTTCTACCATCCTTGTACGCTGGGTTTTTCTTCCCTATCATAGCCCTAGAAATCTTTTTTCTTGTCGAAATTTTTTGAGGTCTTCCCATTTTAATCAACCAAAAATACACTAACAACAAACGTATAAACAAATTTTATACAAATAACATATTTTTATTGTTATTAACCATTCTGGGAATGATGCTAAAAAAATAAACAAATCACAATGATACCTAAAAGTTTTTTAATAAGACTCCTATCTCACATATTCCTAATTATTCGTTTTTGCCCACCACTAGCCATTAATCCCTTTGCTCGCTCCCTTTCATATATCTCTTCAGGAGACATATCGTCTTTCTTAGTTGTGGCTTGTTTATTAATATTGGCTTTATCGGGCAAAACACCAGTAGTCTTTACCGGACCTAAAAATTCTTTAAAATTAATATTGAGTGTCGCTTTAAGATTTTTAACGTTAAACTTAACTGCTTTAACACCGTTATAAGACCTTCTGATAAGGGCTTCAATATCGTCCTTATTTAACACGATTTCCATCTGTATCACCAATAGACATAATATACTATGATAGTTCTCATATTTAAATCTTTCGGTTTGTATTAGGAGCACGCCTCAAATCCGTCTGTCCAGCTAATAACTCACAAACCCGTTCTTCACCTTCATTAGTGTAATTATCTGGGGTAAAACCACGTGTGCCAATCTCAAGATGAACTTCTTCATGAACCACTGTTTTTACTATCTCATCTATTAATTTATCTTCTTGTAAACAAACTCCTAATAATCTCCAGTAATCATTACTAAGATTAATAATGGACTTATCTAATCTAACACAAGCTAATCCTTTAAACTCTTTTGGTTTAGAACCATTAACGGTTTTAAAATTATATTTCTTCATATATTTGCTCATGTTGGTCGTGATGATGTGTTCTCTCATTTTAAATTAAACCCACATCATTAATACTTTTATCGTCTATATAGACGTCGGCGGCTGGCTTGCCAAATATTAATTTATGATATTTCACACCCCATTCTTTTAACTGTTTCTTTGTTAGTTCGGTTAAATCCCTACCACTATCCATTCCTCTAGCAGTAAAATAAATAATGGTGTGTCCCTCATCATAGAGTTTGTTCAGCTTTGCTATCTTATCTTTGAAAGGTTTTGCATCCGGGTAATCCCAATCTCCCTTCTTCTTAGTAGAGACTAACGAACAAATAGTGCCGTCAATATCTACACAATATCTAGTCAAGTTCTCACCCACCGTTTCTATTCATCGTCTTCAGTATTGCTTACTTTAATATCAAGGTATTGGTTTGTGTGTTTATCATTAAAAACAGCAAAGTAATCTCTCAACTCATTAAATAAGTTTTTAAAAGCTATTTGCTCTGCCTTTGTTCCATTTTTATCATCTATAATTTCTGGAATTTCTATAACAAATTCTTTATGTCCTTCATCACTACTTGTTTCAACATAGTATCCGTTAATTGTCTTCTTAATATGACATTCCCAATTATATTTCATTTTTTTCCCTCACTCACAATTCATAATCTTCGTCTAATACCTCTAAAGCATCTAAATAAAATATTTCTAATTCTTCAGGATACTTCTTAGTTTTTTGTAGCGCCTCGGCTATCTCTTCTGTTTTTAATATTTCATAGATAGCGAAATTATCCAAGTCTAATATGTCCGCTCTCTTTCCGTTTTTAAAAATTGCTTCTGTAACGATTTTCCTACCGTCTTTTATCAACATATAGGCTACCTTACATTTCGCTAATTCGTGTTCTATGCTATTTGTAGTGTTTATACGCACAGAATTAATATCGACTCTAAAACTATTACTTAATAATCTCATACACCTATTTCTTCGTGCTTGTTTTTTAAAAACCACTTTTAACCATTTTAAAAAGAGTATTAGTCTTCAGTTATTCATTCATTCACCATCTCAAACCACAACTCATCTATTGCTTCCTTCTTTTCTTTCGTATTATCCATTTTTTCTTTTTTAGTCATTTTTATCTTCTTTTACTACATCTTTAAATACTTTTCAATATGTTGATATTCTATATCTCCAAACTAGGGTATATATTGTTTCTTCTTTTCACCCATGTTTTTCTTTTGGTTCTTTTTAGGCTCCTGCAACCATATGCGTCCCACATTTAGGACAAACCATTCCTGAACAGGGTACTCCTCTCTGGTGGGTTGCTTTTGTCCCGCAACTTGGGCAAACACAGTTTGTTGGTCCGCCAAAGCCTCGCCTTGGCAATCCTCTTCCTCCTCTTTGAGGACCTACCAACGGACCTCTAGTGTTTCTTCCTGGCATTTTTTCACCTCTATATCTGTATTTGATTATTCTTTAATCTCCCACCAAACTTCCAATTACACAACCCCCACTCAGCCCCATAATTACTTCCAAGTAGCTTCATAGGTTTGCTGGGAAGTGTGTCAAGGGTAGACTCAAAAATATACCAGCCTTCACCCCAGTTAACTATTGGGTATGAATGTCCAAATTTGGACCCGTCTTTCTTCCTCACATAACCACAAGCATTAAACACTTCATTAGCTTTGAACCCTGCTTCCTTTGCTAAGTCAAGAAAGAGGATTGTGCCGTCCTCACAATCGCCTTTGGTATAAGCGAGGCTAATCGTACTAAATCTCCAGTCCTCACCATCATCAAATTCATAAGTAAGAGCATTAATAACATATTCCCAGATTTTCATAGCACACGCCTTCTTATCCTGTTGGTATAATGTTCTTAAATGATATTTGTCTGCTAACATCTTAATATGAGGAGTCACGCTATAGATATGTGTGGGTTGTAAAACTATTTGCTTCGACCCAGTCTTAGTGACTATCTTGCTTTTTGGTTGATAAGGCATCACATTATTTAAAAAATCAGGTTTTTCAATATTATTATCATTTAATTCTTGTTGTAAGTATTCTAAAGCATCGTTTAAGGCACCAATCTCGTTCTGGTTTTCCTCTATCTGAGCCTTTAACGAATTAATCATATTATTTAAATCCTGAATAATATCTATATGCCTTTCCAGTTCATCAGAGGTATCGTATTTTACATCGCCTTTAAACAGAATTTTCCAAATGAGGTCTTTTATGTTTAACATCATTAACACCGTTATACATTTTAACAGCTTCTATATGATAACAATGAGTATTCCTAATATTACCACAGCTACAAGTATATTTGTCCTTCATAATATTATAAACAACATCATAAATTTCTCCAGAAAGTCCTTTCACAATATATCTTTTCCAAAATAACCCGTCATATAATAAGAAAATGTTTTCACCCGTTACTAGCATCCTCGCTTTCTCTGTTTTCTTCACCTAAATCACCAGTTAAAATAAAGATGTGCTATAATATGTATGAAACTTCTTATTTATAAAGTTTTCGAAAAGAATTCGGATTATGCCTCAGGTTAATCCATAGCTTTCAATCATAATCCTTCTATAGGATTTTTGCGCGGTTTTACAGTACCCACTATAGTTTATAAACCTTTTTGTTTTTTTTTCACAGCCTACATTTAAGAAAATTTTTCTACACACCAGACTAATAATAACAATATCTGGTCTTGGTTCTCCGCATATCTAAGATGTAATTGTATTTATCAAGCAAGGCGTCGATGTAATACCCCTTTCTCTCATAGAATTCTAATCTATCAAGGTATAACCTAGCATAATCACTAACATCCTTAAAATAGGAATCTATGATTTTTAGAAGGAGCCAATCCATATACCATAAATCGTATTTATCAAGTATAACTTTTCTTTTCTTTAAATCATTGAAGGTAAGCTTCTTTTCTTTTGGCTCTTTTTCCTTCATAGCCTCTTTTACAATTTCCATTAATGTTTTATTCTCCGGATTTCCCCCCACCTTAATCTTTCCCATAGTCCTTTAAACGGGAAAAATGAAGTTTATATAAAGGTTCGCCTACCTTACTTATTTTTTTGGTGAAAAAATAGAGGTTGCCCTTCTTGTCTTTATAAAAATAAATTCCGGCTACCTTGTTATAAAAGTGTAGCCCAACATCTACAAGCTCCTTTTTACTGAGCAATCCTTTTTCCTTAATCCTTTCTTCAAGGCTTTTACCACTAATTAAACCTGTCATTTCCCCTATAATATCTTTTAATATAACTTCTCCTATATAAAGCTTTTGATTCGGCGTCATTCTGACCTTTCTTCGCCTTCTTTCAGTTTAAAGAATCCGCTATCTCCTATTTCTTCCTTTATTTTTCTCTTTATTTGTTTTAGAAGGTAGTCAAAACTCATTTTTTAAACCCATCAAAGGTAACTCTGAGAGTTCCTTCATAGAAGGAGATGAAACTTGGAACAACATAATCAAAATCCTTCACAAATTTTTTGTTATCCTCAAGTATCTTAAATATTAGCTTGTCAAGGGCGTTGTTCAACATCATATATGGGATAGTAAATAGATTTCCTTCACTCATTTTACTAAAAGATAATATGTTTTTAAAAACATCCTTTTTTATTTTTATTTCTAAATCAAAGGTGGAAACAAGCTTCATCTTCGGTTTAGAAAGAAAGTCCCTTACATTAATCCAATTGTGGGCGGTCGCAAAAATTTGAAATTTATCTTTAACCATTCTTTCACCTTTTTAATATCGTCTTTACTTATAGAAGAAAAAATTATTCCTAATGCAATAGGGAGTAATCCTATTCCGAATAAGAAATGTATTTTAAATAGGATGAGTATTCCTGCTATTGCCCCAAACACATTCCAATAATCCGTTTTATTCATATCCCCATATATGTTATTTCTACTATATAAACTTTACGATTTTAGGATATGAAAAAGAAAAGAAGGAGAGTTAACCCCTCCTTCTTTTATATTGACTTCTTTTCTTTTCCTCTTCCATTTTCTCTAATACGGCGTCGAGAAATGCCTCTGTGTCGTCATCCTCATAATAGAAGGGGTCTCTCACCGTTCCAAGCTTATCTCTTGTTCCCAGTTGAGTATAATTATATAATAGTTGGAAGAACCTCATATCTGGGTGTAATGTCCAGAGTTTCCCTATCTTATAAAGTATTCTTTCAATTCTTTTTGGGTCCTGTGCCATAAAAACACCCTATTTACTTCTTTATTATTTCCTTCCAATTAGTTATTTTATCAGGAATATGGAGGAAGTGTTTCTTTAAAAATTTTTTATTCATAAACCAATGCCCCGCCCCATTTTTATCATCATCTAAAACAACATCGTATAGTTCTTCCCCATATCGTATAAGAAAAAATGTTTTTTTCAGGTATTCCTCTATATCTTTCTCTGGGAACTCCCAATTACTTTTGTCCGTGCTTTTATTTAGTTTGAAACGCATACCTACTTTTAGTTTTTTTGGGAAAGACATAAGACCACCTTTTCTGATGAAAATAGTAGCAAGGAGCTACACCCCAGTGGGAGTGTATATCCTTGCTTTTACTGGTTTTGTCCTCTTTTGGATAAATCATAACGGAGTTCATACTCCCATTGGCAGAGTTTCCTATCAATAATATCTTCTATCTCATTAATAGCGTCCCCAACACTATCATATTTATCCTCATACCCATAATCACTTGCCTTTTTATTAATCTCTATCATCCTCTTAACAAAATTGGTTATGTTAAGGGAGATATTTTTAATTTCTTCCATTTTTTAACACCTGCTTCCAATTAGTAATAATGTTTTTTAGTTTAAGCCTACCACTTCTAACATAATACTTTCCTCCTTTAAATTCGTATTTTGGAACAGGTTCAAGTGGTTTGTTTTTATTACTCCTCCACATGATAAATTCCACAAAATACCATTTCTCACCGGGGTTAATTTTAGGTAAATTACGACCGCCTATTCCTATAATTTTACCATAAGACCCTGTTTGAATACCACAAAGTTTTTCATCCTTACATACTTCAACCATATCACCTATTTTGAATTCTCCACACATAATATCACCTTTTAAAGAAGCTATGGTAGGCGAAGAAGTCTTCTTCGCCTACCAAAAAGCTCCAGAGGGGTTTTACAGGTTTAAGTTTTTAATTCCTCGCTATTTAATCATCTACCTAATATGTTTTTCCAATTATCAATCCTTTCTATTAACTGATAAATATGTTTAACCCCATCATACCAAACATTTTTTCTTGGATCCCAACCTATATGCCAGGTGTTTCCATATCCAGGAACAGAAAGACCTGCTCCATTTTCACCATCATCTCTTAAAACATTAGCAACATTCCCAGAAACACTATGAATTTTACCTGTAAAGCCTATTTTTAGTATTGTGCCATCCGAACTCACACTACAACCGCACACTCTCATCCCAGGACAAAGTTCTGTTATTTTTTTAATCGGTAATAACTCTCTTCCCTTAAATATTATTTTCTTTCTTTTTTGTAACATTTTCCTCCTCTCTTTTCTTAATAAAAACTTCAAGGCGTTGCTTACGCAAACTTTCTTCCCATTTTTCCTTCCCACTACAAATATCGGTATAAGAACACCACCGGCAACGACTACCCTCGTGCTTTGGGTAGTCGTTTAAAACCGTAGAACGAGTTTTATTATATACACCCAGAATGGTATTTCGGGCATACATAAGGAGCGATGGTGTTACCTCCACCAAATATTCCTCACCATACCTAAGGAAAATAACCCCCGCAAAATCAGGGGTTCTTTGGTTTTGGCTTTGGTATAGAAGGGAGTAGATAGCTAATTGCCTCTTATACTCCTCTGGTAAACCTATACCATACTTGGAACTTGTTTTGTAATCGCCTATAGTGAGTATACCGTTAAAATCCTCTGAAACCCTATCAATAAAACCACAACATTTAAGTTTCTCGTCCTTTACATATAATTCTCTGAATTTAGGACGCAACAAGAACCAAGCGTGGGCAGAATTCTCTGCTTTTTCTGCCTGAATAAGAGCATCAACTTTACGCCTAAAACTAATAAGATATTCATTTAACATAAAAAGTATGTCGGAACGAAAAATGGATAATTTGTCCTCTGCCAGCTCTAAATCCTTTATGTTTTGCTCATTATTATTCCACGCCTTCTCAAAACATTCCTTCATATGTTCTGCCATATCCTTCTTATGATACTTAAAAAAGTATTCAAGCGCCTCATGAACAACACCCCCTTTTATTAAATGAATGTTTGGCTTAACCTTGATTTTAGCAATATAGGAATAAAAATAGTTTCGTGGGCAACTAAGATAGGTGTTTATACTACTTGGGCTCAGAATTTTTTGCGGTTCAAGAATATTTGAACTCATGGTTTCCCTTATTTCTTTTAATTCAGATATTTTAATCAGTCCCCCTTAATAACCTTTTTCCAATTACGGACAGGTTTTTTATTTTCTAACATCAGCCTTCTTTCGGTATTAGCCACTATATTTTCATATTCCTCCTCAGAATAATTAATAACATTCTCCCCACAGTTGCCGCAATAAACATCATCTCCAAATTCGCCACTCTCACCGTCGTGATAATCTATTTCACCGTAATCCACAACCTCACCTTCTTTATCAATATAAACTTCTTGTGTTCCGTAAGAAGTAACATCCTGTGTGGTTGTAAAGTTTTCTGCTTCTCCACACTCCTCACAATAATACGGCATCATTACCACCTCCAAAAATAGAGCCTTCCACAACAGGTTCTTTTTCTAAATCGTATGATGTTTTCCTAATTTTAACATTTATAATATCATTAGCAGGAGCTTCTGTATTGCCTATATAAGTCTTAACATAATCTTTTCCTTTAATATAATTAACTATATTACTGACTATTTTCCCAGCGAGTTCATTATTTACTGGGGCACAAGCTTTCTCTCCACAGGCTAATTCAGTTACCTTTCCGTGTGTAAGTGATTTCTCATATTCTTCAACTTCCTTTTTTTCTCGGCAATCAATAAGATAGTGTCGCATATTGAACATTCCAATCCTACCATCAACCCAGATAATGGGATAATCTTTTAACTTATCAAACAACATTTTCCTTGCTTCAAAGGAATCAAAGAAACAACAATATATCGTGTCCGGTAAAGGAATGACTTCTGTTTCTTCATTTATTTCCTCGTTAATAGTTATAATGTTTGTTAATCCTGCTTCATTTTTTAAAATCTCAGCCATCGCCTCAACTTTAGGCATACCAATTTGTTGAAAATTGTATGCCTGTGGCGAAATGTTCTCACTACTGACTTTATCCCTATCTATTAATTCAATATTTTTGAACCCTGTCTTTGCTAATATCCTTGCGACGTGGGAACCAACACTTCCAACACCGAAAACTTTAATAGTGTATTGATTAATCTTATCAGGTATTAGTTTTGCCTGCCTGCTTAAATCAAGCTCATTTACCTCTTCTTCTTTTTCTTCTTCTTGCTTTTCTCCTTCTTTTTCGTTTTTTTCCTCCATTTTTTCCCCTCCTTTTTAGTTTTACTCGTATCTGTCCTTGCTATAGATTTTGCGGAAAAATTATTTTTTTCTTCTGGTAACCCATTATCATTAACTCCTGTTAAATCCATTAAGGTTTGTTCTTGGTATTCATCAATAATCCTATCCACTATTTTAGCAATATGAACTCCGAATACTTCAAGGCTATGCCAAGTTGGGTCAAGCATAAGACTTCCTAAAATGTGGTTTTCATTATCATAAACCGAAGCAACCTCACAATCTGGCGCCGCCTCGCTCCAAACAACTTTTAAGTCCCTGTTAATTTCTAATTGATTAATAATGGTATCAACTAATTCGGGCTCATCATACACCACTATTTTATCCCCCTCCTTGTTTTGTTCAATAAATCCTCTTTTTGGTTGTTCCGTATTAACTTCCTGAATTAATTGTTGTAAGTTTTTATCACCGTAATCCCCGTTTTCTTCTTCTATTTTCTCTAAATCACACCACTCCTTTAATAGGAGTTTATTATAATTAATGAATAATTGGAGGAGTTTCTTTCTAAATTTATTAAAACTTTTCGGCGCAGGCTGTAATTTAAACACGGTTCTCGCACCATCCTTAAAAGTTAATTCTGTTGGGTTTGGCCTAACAACATCTCCAAGGAAATTATTAGGACGAATAGCGTTCTTTAATATTTGTTTGAAATCTTGCCCTGTTTTAACCACACAACCGCCGTGTTTAAACTCCATACTTACCTGCTCGTTCTCAGCAGGAGAGAATTCAAAACCGTAGCTGGTTTTTATAAGGTTATTATCTACATAGAGCCGTTGGTCTTTTCTTTCCTCTTCAACATTCCCAAAAAGTTTTTTAAGGGCCTCAACATCGCTTTCCAAAATCACTTTCTCACTCCTATTATAATTATAGTTATAATTATAGTTATTGCCTCCGTGATAATAGGTGTGAGTATAAGGGAGAGCTTTACCGTAGTCAAACACCCCCCGAGAAACCGGTCTCTCAACAACACATTTTTTCTTTATTGCCTCACATATCCTTGCTAACTCTTTATCTTCTGGGGAACACTCATAAAATATGTTTATTCTTTCGTTTAGGATTGTAACTCTTATTGGGTTACGAATATCAATTCTTACCTCTTTCTTCATCTCTCCATTATCCCAAGCAGTTTGTAAGAAGATAAAGTAAGGACGCTTTGCGTCGGCATCCATAAAAGTATCAAAGGTTTCATCTTCATCGGTAGAAGAACAACTTGGGCTACCCCCTGGGTGACGGTGCCAATAAAAGTTTATTTTACCCAATTCTTTCGTTGGAACTTCCTGTATAATATTCTTCCACATCTCTCCTGTGAAATGAACCGTTGCTCCGGTAACATATTGTTTGGGATAATAAAGCTTATCAACATAAAAATATTTATTTCCGTCAACGGTTCTAATTCTGACGGTGCCAACAGCCCCTATCTCTGTGTCTAAATGTTCGGTAAACCACTTTATTTGCCTATGGACATTATAGGCTAACATTACATTTGCCTTAAACTCTGACATTTTTTTCCCTCCGAGTGTTTTAAAACACTTTCATTCCTTTAAATTTCTTAATATTAATGTTATAATCATCCGCTTTCATAAGCTTTCTTTGTTCGCCTGTTTTAATCCTATCTTTATCATTAATCATTATTCTGTTTCCTTTCTCATCCCAAATCGGATAACCGTGTTGTAACCTGTTATCATAAAAATCCCATATCTTAACATAAGCGCCTTCATTTCTATATGTTTTAATCCAAAACCATAATAAGGTGGCTAAATCAACAAACTTATTAAAGGATAAACATTCATAAATCTTATTCCTCCCATCACCACTACCAAAGCAAGGAGTGCCACCATGGGAGTCAGCATGTGGGTGGGGATGTCCATCAATATCGGTTTCTCCCTTAACTTTGAAACCATCGGGGGTTATGACAATTTCTATCCAACCCAAGTAACAAATTCTCTTACCAAGCTTCTTCCCCATATCGCTCCTTTTGAAATTTGGTATTGTTATGGTAGCAGGCTTAAATTTAATACATATACCGTCGTATTGTAAATCAATTTCATCAACAAACGGTAATTTTTTCACCTTATTAACCTCATTAAATATGGTTTTGCCAGAGGTATTAATAGTATTGGATATAAATATTTTCTCCTGCTCTAAACGATTTAACCTATCAAATAACAGCCTAATATTATTTTCGTTACTTGAAATATCTCTTGTTATCCTTTTTTTATCCTGTTTTATTTCTTCTAACTTCTCCCTTGCTCTCTTTAAGAACCCAGAAATAAAAATCTTTTTTTGTAAGGTAGTAATATTGGTTTTGACAGGTTTAAGAGATTTTAAGACGGCAAACAAATCTTTTAATGGTTTTGATATTTCTGTTTGAAGGGGAAGAATTTTTCTTATTAAGAAAGGATTATAATATAGTCTTATCAGGTTTCTTTCTTTAAAATATCTTCCTATGAGAATATTGTTTCCTATCTTAATATCAATTATTTTTTCTCCTTCAAAAGGACTAATGAAGGGAGCTTCATAAACAACTTTAAATTCTTCTTTGTTAGGTATATCAGTTACATCCCCATATTTATTATACAACAAATCGTTCATCCTTGTATAGAATCCTGGTGGAACTTCCTTTTTAATTCTACCATCAACCCCGGTATCAAAGACAAGGGTAATCTTTTTATTAATAGTAGCATTTCTTTTAAGGTTAAAAATAGAAGTTACTACCTCAATACCAAGCTCCTTGAACTTTTTATCTAAAAGCTTTAATATGAGGGGGTTTCCATCAAGTCCATTAAATTTCTCTTTATAATCAAACATATTTTTAAAGACGGTTTTAGAAACATCTTCGGGCCTCAGGCTCTTCATAGTTTTTACCTTTTTAATCAACCTATCAATTAATTTAATGGCTTCTCTTCCCTCATAATTAATTTCTTTATCATTCATCCTAATTTTTCCAAGTAATTCTTTGCCTTTTGTAAACTGAAAGGTTTCATTATCAAGCCATTTTTCCTTGCCTTTTTTTCCTAACTTATTCACCACAATCCTTAAAATATTTTCTATTAAATAAGGGTTATCATCCTTAAATTTTTTCACTTTACTCATAATATCCCCTCCTTCTTTTTTTATAGGAGTATTTGAACATAAAAAAAAAATAAAAAAGAGTTTTCGGCTTAAGCTGACTTAATCTCGGGTGAGATTATGTAAGTTTCGCCGTTAACAACCTCCGAAGAAAGTCTTACCGTTTCTCCTGTTGATTTTGCGGTCACTGATTCCTTGCTGTCGTCAAATGTGTAACCTGATTGCTCAATAAGTTCCTCAACAGTAGCTCCTTCTGGCAACAAACAGGTTTCAACGCCATTTACACCGATTCTTCCTATAGACGCTTCAATAGCGCCTTCTATTGGCCTACTCCTTCTCCTGCTGGTTGTTGTTCCAGAACCTTGTGCGTTATAGGCTCTGGTTATTGCTGCCTTTTGTCCGGGCAACAAGTCGTCAAAATCCTCGCCATACATTCTGTTGGCAAGGGCGTTCTTTGACATCCTTGGCATATTACCACCTCCAAGTTTTTTATGCCGTTGTTAAATCCCTACAACTCTTAGGGATAAACATTATTTACGAATTTTAAGGACATCATATATTCCAAAAAACATACCATTATACATCCTTCCGTAAGGAATTCTAACTAAAGCATAACCATTATTCCAAGCAACCTGCTGAATGTAAGACTCAATTTCGTAAAGGTCTTGATGAGTATAAGCTACTTTCGTGCCTTTTCTATAACAGAATGTAAAGGCTAAAACACTATCATTAGCAGGAAGCTTATAATCAAAATATTTTTTAATATCCGACTTTGGATTAACCTCGCTATTCCCCTTAATAGAACAACAATAATCAAACCAAATACCGCCACACTTATTTTTCCCCTCTTTTTTAATCATATCAAAATAATCGCCTAACCACATATCGTATGTAGCATTATGATATTTTTTAATCTTATCAAAGGCGTTGGTAGGGTTTGGAACCTCCACTCTCTTAATACCATACTTTTTTAATGTTTTAAGGGTTAATAGGGCTTCGCTTTCAAGCACTACAAAGAATTCTTTTCCCTTGTTTCTTAATTTAAAGGCTTCGGCAACTCTTTTATTGTTCTCTTTTTTTATTGGGTTTTTTGAAAGCTTCCTATCATATTTTTCTCTTTTTCTTTTCATCTTCGCCCCCTTATTTATCCAAAACCATTTTTTACCCATAATATCCCTCTTAATATGGTTTAATCTGTTTTTATTCACTCTTGAATAGTAGTATTTATAAAGATTATGTTTTTAAATGGGACTACACCTTAATCCTCTTTTTCCAATTCTTTATTGGTGGCTCGTGCCTTCTTGCTATCATTTCGCCTGTAATAACATAACCGGCGTCAATATTATAGTAACGGTTAGTGGTAGTTGGTATTATACCTGTAATAATAACTTTCTTTCCCGCAAGATTTTCGGAAATGTTTTTCTCTCTTAACTTTTTTTTGTTCTTTATTAATATCACTTCATCATATATTCTTATATTACTCATCTTCCTAAACTCCTCCTATTTTTTTTCATTATAAGCCTTCCATTTTAAGTATTCTGCTTTTTTGACCTGAATGTTTATGAAATCCTTGTGGTATCTTAACAAGGTTACCATACTTTCTTCCCTCGTTCAACTCTGTTTGTTTTGGGAAAACCTCGTGATAACCAAGCCCAACCCTATTTAACCGTGATTTAACAAGCTTCTGCCCAAACGAAGCTTGAACAGGATTTTTAAAGAATATCCATATATGATAGCCACGCCTACCACTAAATTCAAGTATTCTGGGAAAATCTTCAAAAAGGTCAAAGATGATGTTGGCTTCTGCCTTGACCCGGCGTAATTCTGCCTCTTCTTCTTTGAACCCACATTTTGGACAAACCCATTTCCAATCCTTTTCATCAATATAAACTCCTTTATCACGGCACTTCTTACATTTCTTCTTAATATCAATATCAATACAAGCCCACTTAATAGTGTTGTCGTGATTAAGGCAGTATAGTCCATAAGTTTCTTTTCCTGACATATGATTTTCAATATCCTCAAGAGTTATTGGCCTTCTTTCTGGATAATAATAGCCACCGGGCTGTTGTTTAGCAAAAACATCTTTCCTATGAACAAAAATGTTAAATATTTCTTCTGCGGATAGCTTTATCATCTGTTTAACACCTCTCTCCAATTAATTTTGGCAGGAATAAAATGCTTTGGGTCTTCAACAAAATCCCGTATCCAACCACCTTTTAAATCTCCTTCTATTTCTGGAAAATAATATAAAAAACCGTCGTGTTGAACCGTATAAATTTTATCCTTAATAAAAAATTTGGAGGCTATACTATTTCCTGGATTAACACATTTCAGTTTTGTGCCTTCTTTATACTTGTGTTTTGGTTTCCACATCTTTTAAACCCCATCAATTTTTTATAATATTTCTCTCCTATGTTTTTTTTGATTATATTCCTTTTTTATCAATTCTTAAAAATGTTTGTTGCCCCCTCTTTTAGTAAATCTTCATAAGGGATAATTCTTCTTAACCGTGGTTGAAATGGTTTTTTATCAGGTGTTAAAAAACAATATTCTATTTCCGCATACGGTTTTTTATTAAGGAATTTTAAATAATTAAAAAATTCAACCAATTTTATTGAATTAGCCGAACACTTTACTTTAATACCGTTTCTACTTAACAAAAAAGCTCCTTTACTCTTCCCTTTAATATGGGTTATTATGGGGAGTTTTTCTTCAATAAGCCTTTTACACTTATACATTACTTTACTATTCATATCTTTTAATACTAATCCTTCAGTATTGTTTTTAAGGACAAAATTCCACCCCTCCTCAAAAGTCTTAAATCTTTTAGGATAAGATAAGTGTTTAAACCCCTTTATTATTTCCTCTATTTTCATTCTTTTAGTCATAACATCTGCTTCCCTAAAATTTTTTCCTTCAAATTCTAAAATATCAAAGATATAATATTTTGTCCTCCCCCAATTAATTTTTTTATTTAATAATAAAACATTCCCCCAAGGGATAGCGATTTCTCCTATAAAAAACCCATTAAGATTTTTTAATTCTTTTAATATGTGAGGAAACTTATGATTTTGATTAATCCACCTCTTATCAGATAACAACACTCCTTTATTGTAATAAACACACCCGCCATCAACTTTTTCCTCAATAAGGAAATTTTTTAATTTCTTTGCTTCCTCAACACCAATTTGTAATATTCCTGACATCTTTTCATCTCATAAACTCAATAAACTTTTTACCTGAAATCTTTGCTCCCCATACAGGAGGGATTTCAAGCCTTTCTTTTATCAAATCATAAGATAGTCCTTCATCAACCATAGCCCTAATCCCAGGTAAAAAATAATTATTATAAAAATCTTCTCCTAATTTTTCAATAATTTTATTATAACTCCTATAACTAATAGTTTTTTTCTTTTTTCTTTCGGCACATCTTTTAAGATTAGAATAGGAAAAACCACCACCTCCACCTTTCCTCTTATGTTTCTTTGCTATTGCTCCCATAACAGCTATTAAATATCCGTATTCTTTGGCTTGGTTTTCATCTATTCCTTTTTTAATTGCCTGACAATAATTATAGACGGCAAAAATGTCAAATTTTCCTATTAAAACATCCTCAAACATTTTTTATCCTCCTCATTTTTTTATTTAATTTTTTTCCGATATCTCCCAACCCCTTGTCAATTTTGAGTATTTCTCTACCAAAACGGGTAACGGTCACCTTATCATCATAAAAATTTATTTCGGTGTTTTCAGCCTCAATATTTCTTTCGCACTCTTCCCTATCAATACAATAATATTCCCCCAGTATTAATTGAAGGTTTGTTCGTGTAGAACCGTCCTCTTCCATAATAATTACTTCCCTACCATTACAATTCTTACACCTCTTATTTGGGTTAGTAAAAATTTTAACCATTTATATCACCTCGTTGCCAAGCCTTAAGTTCTTTTATTATTTCCTCAAAGCTAACAGGACGAAAATCCCAAACATCAACCCCAACATTTTATAATATTCTCGTGCCCAAAATGATAATCCGAGGTAAACCAATACCTTTTTAGTCCTCAAAACTGAATTCTTTTTCCTTATCAAAACTGAATTCTTCTTCGCCTCCAATAATGAATAAGTCGTTGAAGGCAACATCTTTCCCATAACAAACATCAGCAAGGGATTTAAGAGTTTCCTCTTTCTGTTTCAGCTTTTTCTCATACTCTATCCCTTTATGAGTAACAAAATTGATTAACCTCATAACATCGTCCTCGTAAATATGTCCTTTATAACTAATTCTACCAAGGCGACATACTAAACAACTAACAACCGTGTATTTCCCCTCTGCTGTTTTAAAAGGTTTTGACTCAACCCATATATGTCCCGGACATTCTTTCAGTTCTCTCATCAACTGCCTTTTAAAGTCAAGTTCGTCGGCATCCATTTTCTTTTCCACCTCCAACAAATCCTTTTTAATCTGTTCGTATAATGGATTAGTATAGGGCTTTCTCTTAATAATGTATTTGGAAAGACAAACATTACAAATATAGTCCTTGTCTTTTGGAGAATAGGGGTCTTCCATCACAGGTTTCTCATCTTTCCAAATATCGCCGTTCTTACAACTATCACAATATTCCTCTTGTTCGTGTTTTGGTTTAACTAATCCGTTAATATGGTGTTTTATCATTTTGATATCCCTTTTATTATTGTTGTGTCTAAATACCTAAGGTTATAACCTTGTTTTACTAACCTCTTTTCTTCTTTCTTTATTTCTTTTACCAAGGCATTAATCTTTTTCTTCCTTTCTTCTATACCCGCAGAAAGATAATAGGCATCCCTTATCATTCTACCGAGTTCTTCAAACGAACTATCATCCACTAAATTTTTCATTTTTTAACACCTCCTATTACAAATTATAGCCCTTTCACATAACGGGCGAACATAACAAATATGTTTACCGTCTATTCTCTTTGATAAATCCTGTTTTTTAAACCATTTATTATAGGGTTATCAAAATATTTTTTTTATTCCTTCTTTTTCTTGTTCTTCTTCAGTTAAACTATTTATTAATTTTTCTGGGTTCCATAACCACTCGTCCATTTTTACACCTCTCATTAAAGCTTTTTGCGGTGGTAAACTCACCATAAAAAGACTTTTTATTACCTATAAGTATAATTCTTTCTTCCTCATCACATCTTTTAGCAATACTGCCTAATCTTTTCCTATCTTCATCTACCATTCTTTTCCCTCATAACAACTTATAGGTTTTCATAATCTTCCTTCTTAACTCATCGGTTAGTTTCCCTTTTATTTGTAAAGGTAACATAGCTAAAAAGGCAGCATAAATATTGGGAGCGTCAGGATTATACTTCATTTTTTCGGCAAGCTCAGGAAAAGCTTCTTGGTGTTTCTTAATAATGTAATGCCTCATCTTAACATCACAATAAAAAACTCCTTTAGCACTTGTCCTTGCCTTCTGATGCTCAAGCCCAAGCGGAGCTTGGTGTGGAAGCCCGGTATCTGGGTCTATTTGTTCATTCATTTTTTCTTATCCTCCATTTTCAGATTTCTATACGGGATATTATTTTTTTAACACCTCTCTCCAATTAATTTTAATGTTATGTAATTTTAAGCATCCTTCCCAAAAAGTTTCTCTTTTAAAAACACCTCCAATTTGGAGCTCCTCCATATATTCAAAGTTATCTCTATGACGGAATTTTGATTTTGAGTTTTCCAAGGTTTTTAAAAAATATCCTGACTCTCCGGCACTGATTACTTCTAATATTAATCCTTCTACATCACCACTAACTCCTCTTACTATATCACCTACTTTAAAGGTCATTTTCCAAGCACCTTCTTCCAATTAATTTGTTCCCTCTCAACCAATTCCACATCATCAGGATTAACAATACACCAACCTACCATATCCTTACCTTGAGAATATCCGACAGGCAAACTTCTCTTTTCCCTTCTTTCTTTTTCACCAAGAATCCCATGTTTAGGAATTGTTAAATTATGAAATCTTTGTCCCCAAGCCAGAACGGTTAATACGCCATTACCTATACAATCCTTACACTTCATTCCATTCGCGGCGTCACAACCGCTCTTATCGCCTGTAATAATTACCTTGTCTCCGGGTTTAAACTTCATCAACTTCCACCTCGTGTTTGAAATGATATACAGGATAAACCGTATCGTCCTCAAATAAGATTTCTTCTGGCACCCAGTTCTCAGCCTCCATCTTGGACTTTTCTAACGCCTCTATCAACCTTTCTTCTTCTCTTACACCGTAGCAATAAAGTTGGCGTAATACCTCGTCTGGGCTAACATTTTTCTCATATAATTCCCTAAGTTTATCCACCCAGGGCAGAGTTAATTTACTCATTTTAACACCTCCATTTTTTCAGGGTTTTTTCAAAATAACCTTCCAATTAGTTATTCTAATTCCAACACCTTTCTTAATTATTTTAACAATTACATTGGCATCATCGGTAGTAACATAAGAGCTGCCTAATGTATTTCGGCTTTCTTTGTGTTTTTTTATTGCTCCTTCCGGTGTAGGAGCCCATTCTCCCCATAACTCATTCTCTCCCCTTATACTTTTTATAATACAATAAGCTCTGAAATCCTTATCATTAACATATTTATCATTAACAAATTTCCATCCTATTAAATCTCCAACCGCAAACACCACTTTCATAACCTCAAAACTTCTGATAATTCTTGAAACACCTTCTTGGATATTTCGCCTTTCACAAATAATTTCTGAAGGTGTATAAATTTTTGTTTATCCGTTTTAAGCTTTCTTGGATATATGCTGTGAAACAAACTACTCCTTAGAAGTCTTCTACCTTCTCTAAAAACTCTCTTATTCCCTTCCCGAACCGGCGTCATTCTGCCCCTCACAAATGGGCTCATTCTCTTATTTAGTTCTTTACGGACACAGAAATCGTATTTAGCTTCTGGGTGTTTATGATTAACGCCTTGTTCTTCACAAACTTGCCTGAATTTACGAAGAAACGCCGTTCTTTCGCTTTCACCGGGCATAGTGAGAATTCTAACCATTTTTATCTCCTCCGTTTTTTTTAAATGGTTTGGGTGTTACCCATTAAATAAGAGGGTTATCAGTAGTTCAAAAAAACCCATATGATAGGGATTAATATAACCATTCCTCTTCTTCGTCATCATCACCTTCTGGATATTTAATTTCTTTGGGAGGTTCCCCCCCAGAATTCTCTCTTTCTATATCTTCAACTAATTTATCAATCCTTCTCTCTATTTCCTCTTCGTTTTCTTCCTCATCAAAGATAAATTCCTCTGACATATGGGCACCTCCGAATAATATTTTAATTTTCTTTGAACCTCTGATTTTAGAGTTCCGTTTTTTTTATAAACGAGGTAATCGTGATTAAGTATTGGGTGAAACATTTTAAACTACTCTTTTTTTTCTTTATAGGTTTTTATTGATTTATATCTTTATAAATGTTTCGTTTTTTAGAAACCGATAAAAAAGAATAGGAAAAAAAATAAAAAAAGTTTTTAACTAAATGAAAACTCACTCGGTCCTCTGGCTTTCTCTACTTGTTTAGCAAGGATTTCCTTTGCTTCACTAATTAGCTTCTCTGCTTTTTCGGCGCCAAACTTCTCGTTTGCTACTTTCCTAATGGTTTCTTCTTTTGTGCCGCCACTAAGCCCTTCCACTATCATATTGACATATTTTTCGTCGCCTGTTTCTCTTGGGGTTGTTGTATCTGTTGCTATTGGAACCGGAGCTACTTTCTGTGTTGCCTTTTTCACTATCTTTATTGGTTGTCCCAAGTATGGTTTTCCGTTAATAGTAACGGTCCATTTTGCTCTCTCGGCATCTGTTTTCCAATTACCCAAGCTCCCAATTCCTTCTTTGGGCATTCCTGTCATATCACACCAATAGTCTTCAAGGTCTTTTGTGTTTCTCAGGTCTATTTTGTTTGCCTGTAACCACTCCATTCCTTTTTGGTTTATCTTCAAATAAAGATAAACCCCAGGCTCTACTTTTCTTGGTGTTTGGGTGGCTTGACAAGTGCTTGTCTCGCCTGTTTCGTTGTTCTTAACAACAACGGTTGCGTTAGGCATTTTAGCCATAGTTATCCCCTCCGTTTTTGTTTTTAGGTTTTGTTCGGAAACCAAACCTGCTTTTGGTTTCCAAAACTGGGATTGATTTCTGGCTTTATAAATGTTTTGGTTTTTCATCGCCTGCTTTCCCAGTTTTTATATGCGAAATCATTAGCATAATCCTCTGACAGCATATATACCTCATACCATTTTTCTTTTCCCATAAGTTCGTGTAAGTGCCCTAATTCGTGTAGTAAAACAAATTTAAACCTGTCCCGGGACATATTATCAAACATTCCTATTGTTATTCTTGTTTTTCCACAATCCCAAAACTCAAAAACTCCTTCTCCACTACCTTGACCTCTAAACCTTACTTGGGCTGTGGTAAAATATATGTTAGTAAGCCCATTAAAATATTCTTCTGGCACCTCAGATAACACCTCGTTTATTAATGTCTTATTTAACCCATACTCATAACCGATATAATAACCTGATACCGGGTTTAACAAAAACAATATTGGTATTACCGATAAAATTATTTTCATCATTTTTTCTTCCCTCATAACCATATAAGGTGGTTGTGTTCTTCTACTACTTCACCCATAGCTTTTAAGGAGTCCAGAGTTTTTTCGCCGTATATCTTCACGAATTCGTGAGCCTGGGATAACTTCATATAATTAATTGCCTGTAATTCTTCTGCTTTTAACATATTATAAGCTATTAGGTGCTTACAAGTAACCCCTCGTATATTAAAATCCATACATTCGCAGGAAGTCCCTGTTACTAAATATCCTCTAATAGTCATACTGCCGTCATCATTATAACTGAACTCACCCCTGGCTATTATTTGTTTTGCCTTTTCCTCTCTTGAAACAGAGTTATTCTGCCTCATTTTTTATTCGTCCTCCTCTTCCATTCTTTCTTTGTCTCCGGGGCATCCTTTCTTATGGAATTGGTGCCTGAAATAAAAACTATATTCCATTCCGCAATATGGACATCCCATTTTTATCTCCTCTGTTTTTTTTTACTTTCCTTGTATTGGTTTTTTCTCGGTTTCACCATAATTACAAACATTACAACCCCAGAAAAATCCTTCAACTTTCTTTAGTGGTCTTATGGCTCCTAAGATAAGTCGTTGGTAAGGCGTATTTACCGGGATTTTTTGTAAATACCCATCTTGACACATAGGGCATTTAATCCATTCATTCACGAAGCCTGTTTCTTCTGCTATCCTTTCTTCTGGTGTTTTGGGTTTGTCAAATGAGAATTCTGGGTTTGACCCGGCGTCTTTCTGCCCCTCTATTTCTTCAAAGCTGAACTCGGGTTCAACTTCAAAGCTGAATTCGTGTTTCCTCTTCATTTTTTTTTCACCCCTCAAAGCTGAATTCGGGTTCGGTTTCAAAGCTGAATTCGGGTTCTTTCGTTGTTTCAGGCTTCGTTTCTGCTTCTGCTTCTACGAGGGGGCTAATATCTAAATTGAGTATCCCCTCTATTTTTTGACACACTTTAAGGCCGTGCCCACAAGCTTTATCGCAGGCCTGAGCTAATTCTGGTTTTAGCTCGGTGCCGATATTAATCAAACCGTCTATCGGTGTGCCACAGAACAAACAATTCATTCCTGACATTTTTTCGCCTCCACATTTTATTTTTTTTCTATTAAGAAGGTAGAAAAACTACTATTTAAATCTTTCGCAAAACCAGCCGCTACTACTAAATAGTGATACTTCACTACTCTATAATGATGACATAATAAAGGTGTATTAATTTATTAGTGGTTATAGCTTTTTACTACCATTAAGTATTAAAAATTTATATGGGTAAGCTATATCAGGAGTATATCAAATTCGCATTTCCGAGCTGTTCCTGGGGTGTTCCCACTATACCCTGACTCAAACTACCTATTTACAGGAAAACCCTTTAAAACCCACGGAAACAAGCAAACCGAAAACAATAACTATCACTAATACCGTATATTGTCTTTATTAAGAAAGGTGGGAAATAAGTTGGATAAGCGGAATAAGGTGGAAAAAAGGTGAAAAAAGGCGGAAATAAGTGAAATAACGGATAGCGGGATAGCGGAATAGCGGGGGATGGCGGAATGGTGGGGTAGCGGAATAATGGATAGCGGATAGCGGAATAAGGTGTCCCTCCTCGCCTCACTCCCAACCCTAAACAATAAAAACAGGTGTTACCACTACTACATAATAAAGTTAGTGTTTGGGAAAGGCGCGGCGCGTTGGGAGGCGCCGCAGAAAAATTATAGCCGCGCCGCAAAGTTTTTTTATAGGCGCGCCGCAGAAAACTGTTAGCCGGAGAGATTTTCATATTTATGCCTATGATTATGATTGTGCCCACGGTTTTTCATATGGTTTTCCGATTTTTTTCCAAACGCCGTTCATAGTGCTGGGCGCGGCAGAGAAAGATTGGGACAGGCGCGGCGCTGAAAGGCGCCAGTTCGTCAGGACCGAACCATCTAATCCATCCATCTATAGGCCAGAATGACATCAGTTCAGGGAAAAGGCTCGGTCCACCTCGGCGCTGAAAGACGCCGGTTCACACGCAGCCTGTGTGAACCCGCCAAACTCTGTCCTTAACCCAGATTTCACTAAATCTGAGTCCCTTTATTCTCTTCTTACATATCTTACATTTCTTGTTCTTCTCCCTTATTAATATTTGTTCTTCTTTCATCTTGTATCTCCCCCCAAACATTTTTTTGAGTATAGAGCGAAACCCCTGATTAATCCATCTGAGTTCATCTGGCGTTAATCAGATTAAAAAAATTCAAAAAAAACAGAGAGAAAGAGTTTTTAATCATTTGTTTTTATAATGTTTTTGTGTTTGCTCTTTTATAGTCTTAAAAGTTAATTCTGTGATTTCTTTACTTGGCTTTATCATTTCTGGCGTTTTATAAAAGCACTCTTTACAATATCCACCAATAGTATTTTTGTATTCTTTACATTCTTTACATATTCTCATTCTTATCACGCTCCAGACTTTTATTTTTTCGTTGTTATAAAAATAAAATAAAAAAATAAAAAAGTTTTTTTATTCAAAGTTAAAAGTTGTTTCTGGCTTGACTTTATAATAATTATAAAGTCTTTCTCTACTTGATTTATTGTTGAAGTTGTTGTTTATTACTTTTATAGTCTTTTCTGCGTCTGGTAATGGCTTACCAGATTTTTTAAGTTTCTCATAATACTCGTTGTATTCGTTGATAAATCGCTGTTCTTTCTCTGTTAAGTCTTTTGTTGTGTCTGTTCTCGCTGGATTGGTTTCTGTTTCTGGTTTTCTTGGTTTTCGCTGGTATCCAACAGATTTTAGTATTCCACATTCAAAATCGTATTTGTTCGTTGCTTTAAAGTTTAGTGCTTTCATTAGATACTTAGCTTCTACTGGTGTAAATTGTGCGTTTATTGTTATCTCTCCAACGATACCAGAACGTTCTCGTGGTTTAAGTTGTTTATTCCATAATATACTTTCGTTTGTTTTTGCGTCTTTTAACTCGTATAGTTTTTGCTCAGCCATTTTATTTTTGCTCCAATATTCTTTTTTTAAGTCTATTATTAACCAATAAGCTTTTAAGCCATAAGAAAGTTTAAAACTTATGGCTCTCATTAAGCTTATTAATTATTAAATAAGTATAATGCTACAACATATAAAGCTTATTTTTTCTGTTTTAAACCATATAAGTTTTATACTCTTATATGATTAAGCTTTATGGTGTATTATGATAACAATTTTTAAGTTGTTATCGTTTGGTGTTGTTTTTCGCTGTTAATAAGTGAATTCTGTAAATAAAACTTTTTGTTGTTTGTTTTCGCTGGTGTTTTTGTTTCATACAACGAATTAATGAAAGCACATATTTAAATGTTTCGTTTTGGGCTGTATATAGATATACATAAAGCTATACTAAAAACTTTGGAGTAGTGACAAAAATCAGTTTATAAATATTTCGTTATTTGTCACTACTAAAAAGTAATAACAAAGGCGCTACTACTATATAGTGACAACAATATTGATACTATTAAAGAGTGATAACAAAGGCGCTACTACTAAAGAGTGATAACAATAAAGTAATTACTAAAGAGTAATAACAAGGCGTTATTACTAAATAGTGATAACAGAATGTCGCCATTTCAAAATAGTAACACACAACAATACTATAACCACTACTATATAGTGATAACACACATAACAATATGAGAATAAGACATTATTCGTATAAACGGCGTTTAGAATAGTTTAATTACTATCTGGTAGTGATAAAATATACCTTCCCGAAATCTCGGGCTAAAATTTAAGAAATAACTGTGTTATGCACTTATTATTTTTTATTCAGAACTAGTTATTATCTTTCTTATTCTCTTAGCAGTGTTCTTTATGTGTTCCTCGGCTTCTTCGTCTGTTTTATTAGATACTTGGCTTACATACCTTTTTAGGTTAGCATAATGTAGTGGTAGTAGGTGTTTTGTTGTTTCTTCCGGGGTGTAATCATTGTTTTGTGCCGCCGCGATTAGTGTTAGAGGCCAGGTTCTTCTTCTTAGCGGGTTGTAGTTGTTTTTTTCTTCTAGGTTTTTTGTGTTCGGGATTAGTGTTTGTTCTTCTTTTTTCTGTGGTTCGCCTATAATGGTTGGTGTGATTACAGGGCCTAACCGCGGAGAGTGTTTGCGCATAACACGAAGGAGTGTGTTGTTCACTTCGTGGAACATCTGGGAGAGGTCTGTCGCTGGGTCTTTAACATTATGAATTTTGCTTCCGAGATGAGCCTGGGCTAACTCGAAGTTGTTAAGCAATGCGTTAAGAGTCATAAAAACATCTATTCCGAAGCCACGAACATCTCTGTCCCAGGGTAAAGACATCAAGTATTCGATGAATTTAACACTAAGTCCGAACTCTCCTCCGATGGGCTGACGGACGTTTATCCCGTAAAAACCGTAGATAAGAGGATAAACAATATGGTTGGTGATAGTCGCGTCAAACTTGTGCCTGGAATAAAGAGGGAGAACAAAATCGGCTCCGGCTAACACCGGCTCACAAAGATTCCTCACCCAAAAAGGCTTAATGCTGGTTAAATCAGCATCGACAACAATCACTGCCCTTGGGTGTAACTCCAAAACCAGGCTGAACAAATTAAAGAAGTTATTGCCTTTCCCCTTAACACCAGGCTCAGAAGATAAGTACTTCTTAGGAATACCTAAGGTGTTAGCCTTCAAAAACTCTTTACGAGTATTATCAGGACTACAATTATCAACGTTAACAATAAGAGAATTAAGATTAGAAAAATATTTGTTAAGCCCAACAGCAACTACTTCTACCACACGCCTAATAGAGCTTTCTTCACAATAACTGGGAATACCGACGATAATATCAACACCCATAAAAGAAATAATGTATCTTCACCTATTTAAATGTTTCGATTAAAAAACAAGAAATCTTCTCGCCTTAAATGATTTTATCAGCTAAACCAAGTTTAACTGCTTCTTCGGCGCTCATATAATAATCGTATTTCATTAACTCCCTAAGCTTTTTTCTAGTGAACTTAGGATGCTTTTTACGTATCTGAGCTAGATAAATGTTTTCCATGAGCTCGTTTATACGATTAGTTTCTTCTGCGGCCCTAACAAAATCTTTAGTATGAACCTGGTCAGTAGCTTCTGTTCCGTAATGAATCATAACCCTGCAATTCTTAGATAAAACTCTCTCTTTACAAGCCTGTAAGATTATGCTTCCCATACTCCTACAACGACTATAAGCAATCATTTTAACAGGGCTCTTAAGAGTTCTGATGAACTCATAAATAGCCATACCTGCGTCCCATTCACCACCATGACTATTCCAAATAAGAGTAATCGTCTTATGGTTTATTTGGTCTAACAAGTATAATCCTTTAATAAGCTGTTCTGCACTCCAATCATTCACTTCCATGCTTTCACCAGTACCAAGACCTAAATTAATACTGCTGTTAGCACCATAATAAATCGTTCTGGTCTTATAATCGATGTTATATTCAAAAAAATACGCGATGTCCGTTTCAACCAATTTTCTTTTTACCATTTTAACACTCACCTTATTAATCCCATCTGAATCTTCCTAACCAAATCAGATTCGTGTTTACTTTCACCAAATCCTTTATAAGGGTCAAAAACACCTCTACCGCCTCCCTCCGTAATAGCGAAAGGAACACTAGCGTTTTGGGTGGCTCTGTTAGCAAGAGCTAAAGCCATAACACAATCATCGTAAGCACCAACGCTTTCATACTTGTAATTACCTGCGGGAGTTTTCAACTCACAAAACTTACCAAGTTCTTCCTCAATTACTCGCATCACATTAATACTTGTTTCGTCTCCTTGGGGAAAAATAATTTGTTCGTGCTCAAAACTAATAATAAGAAACTTGATAAGATGTTCTTTTTTCTGACCCTTACCACCAGTAACAAAACTATCAATGTTAAGATTGTGTTTATCAACTAGTTCATCAATTAAGTCTTGACCAAAATTGTTTTGTTCAACCAAGATGTAAGGATGATTAAATCTTCTGCTAATCTCAGCGATTTTTTTTGCTTGTTCACTGATTTTTAAGCCTTTCTCGCGCCAAACATGAACTATTTGTTTTTCGTTAGTAATAGTATTAAACGCCATGATTATCATAACAGAATAATCTGCGCTGGCACTACCACTACGAGCAACGTCAACACCACCAACAAACACCCAGTTTTTATCTCTCTTATCACTTTTTGGAAGCAAACAAATGTCTTTTCCCTTGCTCTTAGCAGGTTTTATAAGCCAGTCTGGGAAAAGACTAGCGTCTCTACTAAAGAATTCTAATTGATACTCCCTAGAAAACTTAAGAGGGCCCATAGATAAACGTTTCTGCATTAAATCATTCCAAGTGAACCTATCAGGACACTGAATAATTCTTTTCTCATAATCAAGAATAGCTGGGTATCTACGTATCACCCAGACACTTCCCTGTTTAACACGATTAGCTATAGTAGTAAAAATGTCTGTGTCTGTCTTAGGAGTACCAACAAGAATCATTTGTCCTTTACGATTTAAAAGCATTGGGTCTAATACCATATCAATATAATCTTCTATTTCTCTATCACTAAGCCTATTATCTGTTCTAAGAATATCATCGATGACTATTCTGTCAACATGCTGACCAAGAATCTCACTACCAATCCCTTTCACAAGGATATAACCACCATTATAACCAATTGTTTCAACAGCCCATTTATTAGGATTCTTCTTACTGATTAACCACTCATTATTCTCGATAATAGACTTTAATTCTTCTAATATACGGTTTGCTTGTTCTTGACTAGCACTAACAATTATAATCCTCCTATATTTAAATAAGAACATATCATAAATACTAAGAATTTCCGAGAAGAAAACAGATTTTCCATGTCCCCTAGCACAAAGAATAGCTAAATATCTGTTTTTCTTTACAAGTTTATCCCAAGAACGAAGAAGTTTGTTAAACCTAAAAGGTGCAGGAAAACCAATATCTGTTAGGGGGCCTATAATGAACTTACAGAAAAAATATAGACCTTTATCCTTATCATAACATAATTCTAATATTGACTTAAAAAGAAAAGCGTGTAATGTGTTCTTATCATACCTACTAAGTAAATTCTTGTAAGAGAGTTCTAGGTTTCCAGTTTTTTCAACTACCCAATCACAATAATCTTTGTAAATATCCTCATACGTTCTCATTGTTCTGTCTTTTTCTTTTTTGAAGTTTCCTTCTTTTTCTTTTCCTCTTCCTTTGTTTTTATATTAATAAATGGGTTGTCATAATCTTCGATATTATCCAAACCAATTTTTTCAATAAGACATCCTAAACAATATGTGAATCTTTTACCTCCTCCCATTAATCTCATCACCCATGTATTAAAGTGTCCACATTTATTTTTTATTGCCATTTTTTATTACCTCTTTCATTTCCATTATTCTATGAATGAATGTGTGTTTGGTTAAAACCGTTCTCTGTCCATTCCTACCAATTTTCTTACATAATTCTTCGTTTTTCAAAAGAAAGTCTATCATATCTATTAAACCATCTTCATCGTAATAAACTAATAGGTCTTCTTCTCCAGTAATTTTTTCTCCTTTCTTATTAATCTTAAACATATTTTCCATTCCTTTACAATAGGTGGTTAAATATAGACCTCCTGCGCACAAAACTCTATAGAGTCTTGCGCTGAAACCAAGCTCTATGTCTGGGTCTTGGTCTATACCAAGATTAATAATGGAAGCTTCTACAACCATACTATGAATAAGATTTATAGCTTGTTTGTTTGTATGAACTGTTTTTAATATTGGTGGTAGTAACTTCCATTCACACACAACAGGTCCCCAGATTTTCAGGTCAAACCCCTCTTCAGCCAGTCTTGTAAGTATTTTTACTCTATTAGAGTGTTGTTTTAAGAAACCAATACTACCAATAAACGTTACGTCAGAACCATACTTCTTCCTTTGATAAGCGTTTAAATAAACACCTTTATTCAGATTAGGATAACACCCCTCGTCTAAATACCTTACGTTTTCAAAACCAGCCTCTTTGAGTTTATCAGCCACTCCTTTTAAACTACAAAAAAAGTAATCATAAAATTTAATAGCTTCAAAAAACTCTGTTTGTTCCCAAATTGGTTTATCAACAAGATACTTATCAAAGAACCAATTAACTATTTTTGCTTTTGGAAATTTTTCTCTTAATTTTTTTAGTGTGTCCATATGAAGCTCTAATCCTTTAAAAACAATGATTAAATCATAATCTGTTTCAAAAACATCGATTTCTTTTAAAATACGTGGTTGAGCATTAAATATTCCTTCTTTATTAACAATAACTCGGATATCTATACCATCAACTCTATAACCGCTTTCTTGAAAAGATAGTGCTATATACCACGCAGTCTGCCTATCTTTGAAGCTACCAAGCAACAAAACATTCTCTTTTTCTTCTTTTTTCTTGTTCATGACCACCACCAATATCTTTTTTTAATTCTTCTGCTGTAACAGTTGCAGTTCCAAGCTTCCCAACAACGATGCCTGCGGCATGATTAGCAAGTATAGCACTTTCTTCAAGAGACAAACCAGATACTAGTGCAAGAACTAATCCTGCTACAAAAGTGTCTCCGGCACCAGAAACATCATAAACTTTCTTTGCTTTAGTAGGAATATGTGTGTGTTTTTTTGTGTGTTTATCAAATATGGAAAGGCCTTCCGGTCCTCGTGTAACTATGACATTCGAATTTAATTTTCTTAATAGTTTCTTACCAATTTGTTTGATATTATCTGCTCCACACATTTCTTTTGCTTCCTTCAAATTTGGTGTTACAACAAAAACTTTTTTAAACCAATTAGTATGTGCTGGTGTTGGGTCAACCACCACTTTCATCTGATTATTCTTCAACTCTTTCATAAGTCTTTGTGTTATCATGCCTTTGTTATAATCAGAAACTATTATCATATCAAAGTTGTTTTGCTTAGAGAACTTTATAATCCCATTAATTAATTTTCCTGGTAAAGGATTACATACTTCCCAATCAATTCTTAATAATTGTTGTCCGTTAGCCATAGCTCTTGTTTTCTTAATGGTAAGATAATCTTCTCTCTCTATCAGGTTTGGTATAATGTTGTGTGTTGCCAATAATTTTAGTAACATATCTTTTTCATTATCATTTCCTACTTGTCCTATAAGAGTGCACTTTCCTCCAAGGGAAGTGATGTTGCTAGCTAAATTTGCGGCGCCACCAGCACGATAATCTACTTTCTTAACATTTATAACCGGAACAGGAGCTTCTGGGCTGATACGATTAACATCTCCAAAAAGATATTCGTCCACCATTAAATCTCCAATAACCAAAATATTGGCTTTATTGAACTTATTAATTGCTCCTATTAATTTTTTCATTTTCTCACTATAGACTCCATTATTTTAAGCATAGCTCTGGCAATATTGTCAAAACTACCGGTTTCTCTACCATGCACAACACCTTGTTTAAGTCTGTTTTTTATCACATCTCTCTTGAGAGACCTTACATAAGCTATTGTTTCTGCCAGACTAAACGGATTAGTGACATCACAGTAAAAAGGAAAATCACCATATAAATCATGAAGTATTTTAAAATCTCCACAAATAACGGGTTTTCCAACAAACATCCCTTCCAGGGGACTAAGACCAGCAATATATTCGGTGTTCTGTGGATATAAAAGCATCGCGCTGTTTTTAATAAGTTCGAACTTCTCTTTCTGGGTTATAAGGCTTTTGTGTTCAAATGGAATGTTGTTCTCTTCACACACTTTCTTTATAAGTTCTAACTCCCCCCTATCTCGTCCAATACAAAAATATTTTAAATCTGGTTTTAATAAAGCTAGGGCTTTGGCTACCATTAAACAATTCTTTTTTGGTGTGAGCCTGGAAATAGTAATAACGTAATCTCCTTCTATATCTAACCCAGCTCCTTCATACTCCGGAAACAAATCTGTTCCAGCAGGAATCACATGAGTATCAGGGAACCAGTGTTTAGTATACTTATAATATTCGTCCCTAGCTACATAAGTATTAAAAATTAGTGTGTCTGCTTGTTTTAAAACATCAAACCAAAAAGACCATTGTCGCATTCTCCACCTTTCTTCTTTCATAGCATCTGTTGGGACATCAAGTATCATTATTCCCCATGGTAATTTATAAACTCTTGCTAGATAAGCTACTACCGGTGATATCGGTGTGTGTGAACCAAATATTAAATCAAACTTTTCTCTAGCAAACAAATCAAGAGTCTTACTATGCATTTTCGCAGGCACAAAAAACTTCTCGTAATCTATGTTAATCCTTGTAAGATTTTCATGTGGCTCTATAGGATTATCTTTATCATATTCGTCTAGTTGTTGAACAACAGCGGTAACTTTATGACCCGCTCTACAAAAAGCGTTACAAAGCCCAATCACAAAATTCGCGCTTTCAGCACCAAAATATAATATGTTCATTCTAATACCTCTTCAAACGATTTAACAATATAATCTAGGTCTTCCTGATTCAAGAATTGGTGGCAACCGATATAAAAAGTTTGTCTACCAATAAATTCTGCTACTGGCAACTTATTTTCATATTCTTTTTTTAAATGAGCTAAGGATGGCATATCGAGTGGTAAACAACCATACATAGGCCTTGTTTCAATTCCTTTTTCTTCAAGAGCTTCCCTAAACTCCGCCCTGCTAATCACGTTCTTATCTTTAATCACTATTGGATAACCAAGGTAAGCAATATCCTTATCATATTTTGGTAATTGTATAATACCCCTATCTTCATATTTTTTCAGTCGTTCATTAAGGTATTTTACATTATCGTTTCGTTTCTTAATAATATCGTTTATGGTTTTGAATTGTTCAAAAGCTAATCCTGCGGCGAACTCTGTAGACCTATAATTACCACTAATCATATCGTGATAATATCTTGGGTGTAAATCCCTTTCATCTCTAAACATTTTATCCTTAAAATATTGTTCGTCCTCTTTGAAATAACAGGACACCCTACCATTAGATTTAAGCTTGTCATAAATCCTGTATAAATCCGCATTATTAGTGTTGATTGTTCCCATCTCACCACATTGTATTGTGTGAGCTATGAAAAAAGAGCAAGCTGACCATAACCCCCAACTACCAAGCTTTTTGCCTTTATAAGTAGTCCCGTAACCCTGACAATTATCCTCTATTACAGGAATACCGTGTTTATCAGCTATCTCTCTAATTTTATCAATTTCGCATGGTATTCCCATAATATGAACCGGCATAACTGCTTTTATATCTGGGTGCTCTTTAAGAGTTTTTTCAAGAGCTTCCGGGGACATACCAAGAGTGTTTTGGTCTATATCTACAAACACTGGTTCGTTGCCTGTTAAATAAATGGCGTTAATAGTAGCCATATAAGTGAAGGGAGTAGTGGCTATTTTCCCTTTATTCTTAAAAAATTCGTTCATGGCTCTCAAACCAACTATTAACGCTGATGTGCCAGAATTAGTAGTAGTACAATAATTTGTGCCGATATACTCTGCCCACAAAGCAGAGAACATCTCAGAGTATTTTCCTTCAGATATTCTTCCAGAATCAAGTATTTCGTTAATCCTATCCTTTTCTTCTTGAGTAATTTTTAAATCACCGGTTGGGATTCTATAAGACATTTTCTTCTTCCTCCATAAATAAATTGTTTCTTTTTGAGTAGTATAATAATAAATTTTATCAAAGTTTTTTTCCATATAATCTTCGAATTCTTCTTTTACAAGTAAGTTCTTAGCTAAGTGTTGTGGTGTGTGCGCACCAACACTAAACATCATACCAGTTGTTAACATATATCCTCTTGGTTTCAATAACGATGATAAGTGTTTCATAGTTTCAAGTGGATTATCTAAATGCTCTAAAACATCTATGGTCATTATCACATCGTATTTTAACTTATTCATCATTTCTTCATCAATAAACGAAACCTGTTTTTTCATATGTTTACAACAAAACTTAGCGAAATCTTGTGTTATTCCCGGAACATCATAATAGTAAACATTATGATTATCTGATAAAGCTATGCTTATGGCTCCTATCCCACCACCAAAGTCTAATATATCAAGCCCTTTACACAAACCATTTATCGGGTGAATAACATTGTTTACTCGTTTATCATCACTAAAACCTAACAAACCAAATATTGTCGTGTCTGACTTCTCATAATATTTTTCTTTACCAAGCTTCCACCAATCTTCAACAGCTTTTTTTGGGTTTCTCCTAATCTTTTCATTTACTTCAAAACTATCTAAGTTGAAGAACACTTCTGCAAGTTTTTTCATAGTTCGAATCATATTTTCTCCCTCCAAAAATCAAGCACCTCTTTTATTGTGTCGGCAACAGAAATTTCTGGTTTCCAATCTGGGCACACCGATTTAAACTTAGTGGTGTCTGGCACTTGCATATTAACATCTTTTGGTCTTAATAGTTTTTCATCAACAATTACTTCTATTTCTCCCTTTTTAGGACTAAGAGAAATCATGTGTGCTAATACATGACCAACCATCCAGGTTTCTTCACCCCCAATATTATAAGCTTCACCCCACTTACCATTATCTGTGAGCATCCAATAAGCTCTGACACAGTCTTTCACATTCATAATGGTTCTATGACTCTTAAGATTGCCAACATAAATTTTTGGTTCTTGCAATCCTTTCTCTATTTTAGCTATTTGTTTAGCAAAAGCAGAAACGAAAAAGACATCACCACGCCTCTTACCAGTATGAGTGAATGCCCGTGTAATAACGGTTTTTAAGCCATAACATTTATGATACATTCTTCCGGCTAGGTCTTGCCCTACTTTACTAAGAGCATATGGTGATAATGGGTCAAAAGGCTCTGACTCAGATGTTGGTGTGTTAACTTGATGACCGTAAACCTCTGAAGACGAACAAATCAATATGACAGCGTCTTTATTATATTTATTCACCGCCTCAAGTAAATTGATTGTCCCGATAATATTTGCTTCTATAGTAGCACTAGGAGCACTGAAAGAAGCAGGAACATAAGACTGTGCGGCTAAATGAAATATTTTGTTAAACGAATACTCTTTGAACAATCTCTCAACATTATGGGAGTCTGTTAAATCACACTCAACCCAAATTATCCTATCAGATTTGATATGTTCCACGTTTTTCATACTACTAGTATGTGCTCGTTGCATACAACAAACCATATAATCAGGATGGTTCTCAAGAATGTATTCTATTAAATGTGAACCAACAAAACCATTAGCTCCTGTTATTAAAACTTTTTTCATTATAAATCCACCCATTCTTTTTCTACAAATATTTGTGCTTTTGGGCATCTAGAACAACCTCTTGAGTTGCCCATCTTATCATACACCCAGTGATGAAAATTAAAAAAACAATCATACCTATGTAGCTTCATAGTTTTTCTTTTCATTCTATAATATCGTATGTTTTTTCAAAAATTTCTTTATCACAAGGATATTTTTCTCCATTTACTCCAAACATTAAATAGTCTCCTGGCTTCCCAAAAACAACACCTTCCATAGTAGTTACTTTAAAACCTCCTGGAAAATTTATTTGTACCGCTTTAACTACAATAGGTTTTTTTCTACACTTAATAATATCTTTTTCTTCCAACTTATCTAATGTTATTTCATCTGCATTAAATAGCTCCATCTTAATCTCTTCCTTTAGCTTTAAAAATTTTTGGGTCTTGGTCACCCGCTGACTCAGTACCGTTTATTAATCCAACAATTTTATCTTCTAGTTTCTTTCTCAGCTTAATCCTATTGTTATTAGCACTTCTAGAGGCGTCCACCAAAAACTTAACCCTGTCAGGACTTGGTTTTGGTAATTTATTTAATTCTCTGAGCTCATATTCTGAAAACCAAATCTTTAAATGAGATATTATAAAAGCATCAATTAAAAAACTAAAAGACTCAACTATGTTTCCGCCTTCCTCAGGAATATTTATTCCTTCTTTTTTTAATAACTCTAATAATGTAACTTCTATCTCGTTCTTCAACTTAGCTCTTCTATCATTAGATTCTCTAGCATGTTTTACAATCTCGGTGAAATCTGTCCCAGTATTATACTGACCTAATTTTAACTCATAAAAGAAATTTTCTGTGTCGGCATCAATTAATAACTCTATTAAATCTAATAATTTTTTAATCATTTTTTCTCACCTTAAATTCTCTATCAAGATTAGTAGAAAACAAATATGTCGGAGTGGAATTAAACACTTTCTCATATTGTTTATACCCCAACGGCTCTAATATTTTTGTAACATCTTTAAGCATTTTTTCAGTAGAACACTCTATAAATATATCGGGTTTCCATTTTTTTAACGATTTTATAGAGCCTTTTAATACTTCTAATTCGTATCCTTCTACATCTATCTTTATTAAAGTAATTTTTTCAAAATTGAAATCGTCAAGTTTAACTATTGGAACAATATATTCTCCTCTTTCATCATCTGTGAAACCACCCCCACTAGACCTCTTATCAAAATGGAACTTTTTTGTGCCACAAGTATTACCAAGAGATACGGAGTGTGGTTCTACATTTTTAATATTATTCGCGTGTAAATTCAGTAATTGATGAAAAAACGTTCCAAAATAGGGTTCGAAAGAATGAACTTTATCAGCTACTTTTGAAAACGCTGTTGTGTGATTACCAATAGAAGAACCAACATCTATAAATATTCCTCCTTTATAATTATCCAGAATGAAGTTAATCATCTCTTCTTCATAATATCTATGGTTTGCCCACCATGATTGCTGAATATCTTCTGGATAGAATACTAAAAACTTAAAACCATCGACCTCACCATAAGGGATTTCAAATCTTAATTTTCTCATTTTAAACTCCTATATCTTTTTTAACTATATCTAATAAATATTTTTTGTTTTTCTCAATATCATATTTTTCTTCTGCTATAAATCTAGAATTATTTTTTAATAATGGTAATAATGATTTATTCATAATATTTACCATTTTGTTTTTTAAATCAATAGAATCTACTTCTGCCACTAACACGGAAATATCTGTATACTCTACTAAATTTGGTGTACAAAGATATCCGTTGATGCCTGTTTGAATAAACTCATTCATTGGTGGCATATCTACTGTAATAACAGGTATACCAAGAGCAAGTGATTCAAGTATTGGTAAACCAACTGTTTCCCATTTGCTCGGTACAACAGTGCAATCTGCTTGCCTAAAAATTTCTAGGAACTCTTTTCTTGTAAGATTCTTATTTATCAATTCAACGTTTTTTGGTATTTTTTTTAATATGATTGGGCGTTGTGATGTGATTATTAATTTAACATCATCTCTTTTAAGTTTGGTAAACGCCTTGAGAACTTTATCAGTGTTTTTTCTATGATGAACACCACCCCACCCACCAGGGTGAAAAAACGTGAATTTTTCGTTTTTAGGTGGTTCATATTTCTGGAATTCGTTTTTAAAATCCACAGAATGCGGCACATAAGCATGATTTCTTACTTTATGCATTCTAAGAAACCTTTGATGTGTTTTAGTTGGGCAGATTAACCTATCATAGTCTTTTGTTAATGATTTTTTAAATCGTTCCATAACCAAATAACCATAAACAACACAACCAAGTTCTTTTGCTTCTCGCACAAGGTTTTGACCATCATCACCCCATTGATTATACTCATTAAAAATAACTAAATCAATTTTATTTTTTTTAATCCATTTTTTAAATACTTCTTTATCTATATGGTATCCTGGAACTTCTTCTATATGTACATCAACTACTTTGAAATTTTCGTCAATCTCGTTTTTGCCTTGTTTAAGAATGTAGACATCGTATTCTGGTATGAGCATCTTACTCCATATTAGTGCCGCGTAAGCAAGTCCTCTACCCCATCCCCAAAATGTTGGCATACCAATTCTTTTCTTCATTTTTTACTCTCCTTATAAATCTTATAGAGTTCGTAGAGCTCATCGATTAGTTTTCTAACATCCCTTAATTCTACCCTATCATTAGTAATCAAGAATTCTACTGGAAAATCAAGCTTGTCTTTAAGGTTGTTAAGTGCAACACTCAAACCACGTATTTGTTCTGGTGTGCCATCCACTACTGCAACATGAACAATTTTCACACTCATAGTCTCACCTATTCAATATCGGCGAATATTAAAGGTTTTTCAACTTCTTTTTTTATTTTCTTTCTTTTCTCTTTAACTTTCTCAAAATAACCAATCTCTTTCTTTATCCTATTTAATAATCTGTTTAATTGATGCTTGGTTGCGCGATAAGGAAGTTTTTTATATAATAATTTTTTGTTCTTATCATCGTCTTCATAATACCAGAAAAGCACAGCCCCCTTATTTAATGTCACTTTTCTAATATATGAAAGTGTTTCAATCTCTTTTCTTACCCAGTTATACAGAGTCATCTTCAAATTCGTTATCTAGTTTAAGAGATATTGATGCTGGGAAGAATCTGTTTTTAATAATATCGAAGTTTTCTCTGATACAATGGCCTCCAATCTTACCCGGTATATACTTTAAAATTGGGCGTATAAATTGTGATTCACCGAGTTCTGTGTAACCATCGTTATAAATTTTGTTTGTTTTTGTATATACGCTTTCGAAGTCTAAACCATGTTCTTCACATAATTTATAAACATATTTCATAAATAAAATATTCCAACCAAAATAAGATGTGCTTAACAGTTTTGCAGCCTCGCTTTCTTCTGGTTTTTTATAAACTTCTGTTTTTACCCCTAATTCTTTGAAATGAGCTACAGCTTTATCAACGGATGTTTTATTAGGGCCCGCGACTATCTTCTTAAATGTTCGTATGCTTTCGGTTAAGTTTGGGTGTCTACCCATAATAGGCGAATGAACTACATCTGTATCAGTATACCTAAACACATCCATTGTTATACCAATATCTACTGTACTATTAATTATTGTTAGTTCTGGTGTATACTCCTTTATATAGGATACAATAGTAGATAAGAAGTTTGGTGTATAAGGTATACAAACGTGTAAGACTGTTATGGCAGGTATATCCTTTATTCCTTTAGCGTTTATTACCGCTCCGAAAGGTTCTTCGATATACCGATCCTCCTTATACGCGGTATCGCGTATATAGACTGTGTACTCGGTATTGTCCTTGTATAAACCCGCAACTCCTTTACCGAGTTCTCCGAATCCGAGTATAAGTATGTTTTTCATTACGTATCACCTATGTTAAGCTTATCCGCTATTTTAGAATCTGCTTCTAATATCTCACCGTCTACATCTATAACCGCGGCCTTGAACATTTCTTTCCTAATATCTTTCATCTGGGTATCCATATCGGTGGTTATCTCGTTATAGATAAAATTAATATCCACACTTCCTTTTGGTTTCATATCGCCTGTTAACTTAGCGATGAGTTCTATGCCTTGCATTAGACGACCTACTAATTGATTATATGTAGCAAAATCTTTTTCATCTTTAGCAGTATTCTTTACTTCTTCTACTTCTTTTAGTATAGCCTTTAAGGCGTTACCATAATCCATTGTAAGTTTCTTTATCTCAGAGGCTGTTCTTAAATCTCTCTGTATAAGAGCTTGTTGAGCTTGTTTTGTTTTCCTTATGAATTTCCTTATTGATTGAGCGGTAATATTAATTCCTTCTGAATTAAGACGTCTGGTAAGCGCTTCGACAGAAAATCTTGGTTTTTTCATTTCTTCATAAATCCTGTTCTGAAGTCCTAACTGTATTACTTTCAGCACATTGCCTTTCAGTTTAGCTTCTTGCTCCATTTTATCCTCCTATTTTTTTACTTTACGTTTTTTTCGTTCTTTCACCAAAAGCCCTCTTTCCTGGGCTCTGAAATACCAGAATTCTCGTCCTGTAAGCAAGTTCAAGAGTTTTTCATCTCTTTCACACGGCTCAATATTGATTTCTCCGAAAACATTAAGTAAATCAATATCTAATGTATCTAAGTGTTCTACAAATATTTTAGAATTCATTAATCTTGCAAATTTAACATTATCGAGCATTCCAGGCACATAATAAGCGTATTTTCTACCCCTATAATTCCTGTATAACATTCTTCCAAAGAGTGTATGATGAAAAAGCGTTCTTGCTAATTTATCTTTCGGTTTATACTCGATTATATAACCATACATAAACTCACCACCCATATAAATAATATTTTCATACACTATAATATAACTTCTCATATATAAATTTTTCGTTTTAGTGTGTTATGGAGGCATGAGTCGTAAAAATTAAAATATTTTTAAACCAAAAACCGAAAACTTTAAATAGGAGAAGTTTCATATATATGAATATACTATTTCATATACTAAGATTATTGTGGTCATATGTGAAAAATATGGGTGGGACGAGTAAAATGGATAAAGAATCATTAGTTAAATTAGAAAAAGCTGTGGGGGAAGGAGATATTTCTAAGGAACAGTTAAGTAAGGAGTTAACAGAACAAGTAGAGGTTGCTAACGAGATTTTACAAAGGCAAGAAGAAGAACGACTTAAATCATCTATAACTAACCCAAGTGCAATAGCACTTTCAACTACCCCAAAAGAAGCAGGAGAAGGACTGAACAGAGTTAGAAAAACAGTAAAACAACTTTTCACCTTATATTTAACAAATCAATTTATTGCCAGAGCTGTAAATGTGCGGGCAGACACACTTATTTCCAGAGGATATGAGATTATCGGTGAAGATGCTAAAGGAGTTGAAGTCTGTAAGAAGCTCATAGAAAATAGTGGTGGAATAAATTTATTCTGGCAACTCTCGGTAAATGTCGATATTGCAGGAGATGGTTTTTTAGAGAAAATTTATAATCTTAATAAAACAACCATCACACGATTAAAACATGTTCACCCATTAACATTGTCATTTAGACGAGATAGGTTTGATAGAATTATTGTTGGTAGTGATAAAGAGCCAATAGGTTATGTTCAGTATTATGTTGATGAAGAGGGTGTAACCAGAGAAAAGAATGTTCCTAAAGACATAATTTCTCATTTAAAGTTTAACACCCTAGGGGACGAGTTTACCGGAGTAAGTATTTTACAACCTGTGTATGACACAGCAGTAAGATTAATGAATATGGAATACGCTGCCGCAGAAGCCGCTGTAAAGGCAGCAAATCCTTTACTCATAGCTAAGTGCAATACTAAATCTCCAATGCAAATAGCGCAGTGGGGGACAATACTTGGTAGGATTAGTGGAAAAGACCAAATATTTATTCCAGAGGGAATGGAAATAACAATGTTGGCTCCTGAGCGACAAATATTTAGCGAGTATGCAGATTACTTTTTAAATGCGGTGGTTTCAGCTACAGGAGTGCCAAAAGCAGTATTACTTGGTGCTAGTGGTAGTGGTGGAAGTAATAGGGCAGAAGGAATTGTTTTAACAAGGCATTTTTACTCTTTGATTAGGAGTAACCAAAAATATATGGAAGGATTTTTCAATAAAATCTTCGAAGAATGTGCGGAACTTGGAAATTTTAAAGCTCCGAAATTAGTTTTTAATGATGTTGCAGAAGACGCTGGAACACTTGCCGCACAATCTGCTGTGAACCTTTATAAAGCAGGTATCATTAATTTATCTGAAGCGCGGGCTATGATTGGTTTAGAGAAAAGCAACATATCTGGTTCAGACTTAAAATCAGAGATTAAGAAATCAGATATGGAGACCTGGCACCCAGCAAGTCCTGGAAAACCAGCAGGAAGTCAAGCAGGTATAAAGAAAACACAAAAAATAAGCCCGATGTCAGAGGTGAGTCCTATTACAAAATGAGTAAAAAAAACAAGACCGAACAACTTATTAAAAAACTGGATAAGATGCTCACAGTTGGCGGTGCCGGACCGTCTGTCTCACCTGACTCGTCCGGTAGTGGAAGGCTTCCACTATCGGACATTTTAATTACAAAAGATATTGATTTAAGTTCCTTGGACGAAAACCAACTTTATTTCGTTCATGTGATGCTTCATAAGTTTTATGCCACTGGGCGAAACAAACACTTATCCAAAGAAGATATTAAGTCTTTACATAACGAGATACGAAAAAAAATTAAACATGAAAACTTTGATACATTAGATATGGAAAATGGACACCACACAGGAAGTGATAGAAAGAGTGAATAAGTATTTAGCGCTGATTAGATACAAATATTTAGGTCTAGAACGATTAAGAAGGGAAAATATGCTTAACGACTATTATGAGTCGCTTAACTCTTCGGCTTCAGAGGAAGTGTTTGTTAGTAGACTAGAGGTAGCAGAACAATTATCAGAGAAATTGGTGTTACCACTAAAAGTTCGTGGGATTTTTTTAACAGAGGGCAAACCAAAAGCTAGGTATTACAAAGCAGAGGACCTTGAATTATCCACTAAAAATCCTCTTAATGCGAGTTTTCCTATAATGTTAGACCACGAAGATGATAAAGCTGGAAAAATAATTGGTAAAGTTGATAGAATTAAATATGACCCAAAAATTAAAGGTATTAGGTGGTGGGGACATATTAATGACCAAACATTTGCTTTAAATATTATAGATGGTGTGATAACTCAGGTTAGCGCAACCATTTACTCTGTACCACATTATGATAAAAAACTTGGTTTTACAACCTGGAAAGATTTAATTTTTAAAGAACTTTCACTTGTTATAAATGGTTCCGAACCATTAAATATCATAGAAGTAGATAAGGGATAAAATGCCATATAGCTCGGTTAAAGATGTACCAGAATATGTGAAGAAGTATAGTCCTGTTATTCAAAGGCAATGGATGCATGTATTCAATTCAGTTTATAAAAGAACTAGTAGTGAAAGACGAGCTTTTATGGCCGCCAATAGTGTATTAAAAAAGAGGTTTAAGCGTGCACGAAAACACAACGAATCTCATTCAGATTATTTCAATTATTTAATTGATTCGTATCTTGGAAACCTGGAAGGGTAATAAAGAGGTAATAGAAAATGAGCAACGATAATAATAAAATAGAAGAATTAAAAGAGAAGAAGTGGATTAATAAGGCTGATGTTGAAAAAGGCAAGTTTGAAAAGTGGTGTAAAGCTCATGGCTTTAAAGGAGTTAATCAAGCATGTGTTAATTTGGCCGCTAAGACTGGTGGACATGCCGCTAAAATGGCTTTGTTTGCTTGTAACATGCCTAACAGCCCCTATACTTATCCTAAGAAGACAAAATATTCTAAGGAGGAAAACATAATGGCAAAAGAAAAGGAAGAACAATTATATAGGGATGTTAATCCTAAAAAACAACTTGCTTTAGCTAAAGAAAGAGAAGAAAAAGAGAAAGAAGTTAAAGAGGAGTCTGTTGAGGAAGCTAAGGAAGAAGTTGTTGAAGAAGTTTCTAATGCTGTTGTTGAAGAAAACCCCGAGGAAGAAGTTAAAGAGGAAGTTAAGGAAGAGGAAGAAAACGAAGAGCCAGAAGAGGAAAAAGATGGAGAACCAAAAGAGGAAAAAAAAGAAAAAGAAGAAGCAGAAGAAGAGCCTATCAATGAGTCTTCAGAGGAGAGGCCTGATGAAACTCTTTCAAAAGAAATAAAAGAAACCAAAGAAGAGTTAGCAGTGATAAAAGAAGTTCGTGATGAACTTGTCAACCTATATTCAAAATATGGGAAACTAGAAAAACAAAAAGAAGCTCTTTTAAAGAAGATAGAGAAGCTGGAAAAAGAAAAATTAGAATTAAACGAGCAACTCAATATTTATAAAGAAAGAGAAGAAAAACTTAATGCTCAAAGACGTTTAGAAAGGTTGGAAAGGCTTTCTGCTAAGTTTAAATTACTCGGTCAAGAGAAGTCCGTAGAACAGCTAGCAGAGAAGGATGAAAAAACCATAGAGGAGTTTGAAGCTATTGTTGATTCAGCACTTGAAAAGGCTGGAGAAACTAAAGAGATGCCAGAAGTTACTACGCCTTCACAAGCTACGGGAGCAAAAGAAGAAGCAACCGAGGAAAGTAAGGAAGAACCAAAAGAAGAGAAGAGAGAAGAAGTTGCACAACCACCTGAACAGATGACTAATGAAGCGTTCTTTACAAACATATTAAAGAAGCTTACTAAAGAACAAATGAAAAGCAATAGGGGGAGAACCCTAATATTGTAAAAATCGAAAAATAATCATAACGAGGTTTAAAAAATGGAAACAATGAAAACACCAGAACAATTAGCTACAGGAGTCACTATGATTGGAAGCTCTGGATGGGGCGGTCAAACTGGCGGAATAGGCAGTATAATGGGCAGCACATGGAGTGAGAGAATCATATTTGACGCACAACCTGATAGGGTATTATCCAAATACTTTATTGAATTCAACGACCTCATAGGTAACAACGATGTTACAATTGTTATCCCAAAGATTGGCGATGTTAATCTTATGGGTGGAAGGACTGGTTCTGAAGAAGGAATTGCTAGAGTTATGACCAAGTTCGATACTGCTGACAACATAACTGTTAGCTTAACATCAGCAGATGTAAAGCTAGGCGGATGCTCAGTTTCATTCGAAACTGCTTCTGCAACCAGAGTTAGCATAATCGAAATGGCTCACAAACAACTAGTAAGACAATATCTAAACACACTAGAAACAGATGCTAATGCAACTCTAGAAGGAGCAACAATAGGAGCCAGTAATGCAGGTTCAGTGTTTGGCGGAACTACAGTGGCTAACAACTCAGCTATTACTAGTAATTTATCAGCAGGTGATGTTATTGATGTTGATAAAATAGTTGAGATGAAGATAATGCTACAAGAAAAAGATTTCGCTAAGAAACCTGGAGAAGCCGTCCTAATATTACACCCAACCCAATTTAAGCAACTGTTGAAGAGTTCACAGTTTACAAACGCCGCTGAATTTGGAGGACCGACAGTTGTAAGAAAGGGGACAGTTGAAGAGTATATTGGAGTAATTATAGAAATATCAACCCTATGTACTTCTGCAACCCAAGGAGTGGCAGTACATTACTGTTATATGATTGACCCATCAGCAGCCGCTGGTATAGTGTGGAAAGAAAAAGCTAGAGTTAAAGTTGTTACAGAAGACGATGAAAGAAAACATAAGGTGCTCTTGGATGCTTGGTATAAAATGACCAGGATTAATGAGCAGGCTATTGTTATTGGCGTCTTCGCAGATAACTAAATTTAGTTGAGCAACGATAGAGATTTTAAAAACCTTTTAACAGGGTTAACACCCTGTTACTAGTTTTTTATACTAACGTTAAAAGGAGGAAGTTAAAATGACAAAAATAGGAAGCAGAGATGGTCACTATACAGTAAAAAAACTCACGGTTGATGACAAGGTACCAGTTAGTTATACGATTGCTCATTGTGCAGAAACTTCAACCACTGCTATACTTGCTGGTTGGGATGTAAGTGCAGGTACAGCCGCAAAGACTAATATAGACTTTTCAGCACAACCACCCTATCCGATGGTTCTTAGTGTTAACGCAGTAGCTGCCGGAACAGCAGATGATAGCGATACATTGTTATTCAAAGGATATGACGCAACAGGAAAGTACATTGAAGAAAACGTGGTGGTTTCTAGCACAGCAGGAACAAGCACGGCAGCTCATACCTATACTAACAACGCTTTTTCATATTTGATAAGTGTTGAACCAGACGACGCACTACATAAATCAACCGATGTTAATATTGGTTGGAGAGCATATGATTTTGGACTGCCATATCCAATAGCAACAAGCGATGATGTGATAGCTTATACTACTGGTAGCACACACGCAACAACAGCCCCATATACAGTTAATGTGGCTTATAACAGAATATCCGATAGCAATTTAGGAGCAGGAAGTTCTGTTAGAGTGCTATACTTGTCTAGATTCCAAGAATAAGGGGGGTGTAAAAGTGGCTGATTATCCAAGTAAAAAACTAGTAGAACAACACATCCCAAAAACTAGGGGACATGTTGGCGTGGTCATCGATAGTAATATTGAAGGACGTGGTCCTGAAGCTAAGACCGTTCGAGCAGAAGGAAGAGGAAATAAGAAAGGAGCTGGTCATATTGGAGCTAGCAATGTGAATCACGCATAATTTTTTTATTTCCTTTTTATTTTTTTTTAATGATAGAAATAGTTAGATTAAAAAATGGGTGAGACAAAATGTATGAATTAAGTGGAGTAGATAAAAAAAATAAGAGTGGTGGAGACCAGCAAGAACGAATTGAAGCACTAAGCCAGAAATTATTTGGTAAACCTGTAAAAGAAATAAAATACCTTTATGTAACGAATTACATTCACAAACAATTATTAGATGAAGATTTAACAAGAACAGGACTTTATCAATGGATTAATGTTTTCAATGGTGAAGTAAAGTATCCTAGGGATGTCATAAACTATAATGATTATGACATCGTCCATATTAATATGGCACCACAAGACGTCCATTTAATATATAAAGTAAGACAAGAAATAGGGGATAACTCAAAGACTAAGCTCGTGGTTAACAACGATTTTACATCAGAGATGTGGGCTAGCTCGTATGATTTTCCACACACACTAGAAGCAATATTGAAGTATCCAGACATGATTTTTGGAACAGAATATTTTCAAGTAAGTGCTTTATCAGAGTTAGCGCATAGAAAAGTATACATTATACCGCATCCTGCAGATGTTAGAAGATTAAAAGCATTAACACCGTTACCAAAGAAACCAATAATTTCAACGATTTGGAGGCGATACGACAGGTTCGCTTATGTGCCAAGCCTTGTTGTTAGAAATCATGGTTTAACAACACAATTAATTGGTTATGACAAAGAGAAAGATAACAGATTTTTTATGACATCAACACTTTATGATTATGTGTTAGCAGGAACCAACTTTTTCGAGTTTTGTGACCAATTACGTGAAAGCAAAATAGTTTATGACCCATTTACTTTTCATAGTTATAGTAGAACAACAGTAGATACTGCGGCTATGGGAGTAGCTGTTGTTGGAAGCGACAGGACACAAAGTATGAAAATTTGTTATCCATACACTTGTGTCGACCCTTATGACGTATCCAGGGCAAGACAATTAATAAGAAGGTTGTTAGAAGACGAAGATTTTTATGAGTTGGTAGTCAAAACAGCTAAAGAAAAAGTGGAGTTTTACAATCACCAGAACTCAAGAGAAAGATTTTTAGTAGCGCTTCATGATTCAATTTATGGTAAAGAAGAAAAAAAAGAAGATATAAAAAAGAAGACCACTATCTCCAGAGGAAGAGGAGATGATGTGCTTGATTTACACGCAAATAGTATAACAAGAGGCAAGTCAAAGAATGAGCAATAAAAAAACCAAAGAAAAAATAAGGACTAAATTAGAAATTAATAAGTTTTCACTAGGTTACATTTGGTTAAGACTTAAAAAGATTTTTAGTTAGGATTTTAAAAATGGGACACATATTAGGAGTTCACTTCAAAGATTTTCAAAAATTATGTAAGAATCACAGAATTTATTATTATAAAGGAGAGGGTTTTTATGACTTGCATTTCATATCGGATGGGTTGATTGTTAAAACAACAATATTAGAGTCTCAAATAACAAACCCTGCTCAATTTTTTGCTGACAAGATGTTTTATGGGGCAATACAATTAACGTTTCAACTCCCAGACCCAGATTATGATGCGGTTGTTAAAGTTGAAGGCGTAAAAATGCCTTTGGAGTCACCGATTAAAATTAAGGAAAACTTACCAGAGGAAGTTAAAAGAACAAATATTCAACGGGAAGGTGTTGAAGAAGAATAAATATGGCGACTATCCAAGATAGACATAATCCATCACGGAAAGTAACTGTAACTGCCAACGGTGAATTAAAGATTATTGGCAACCAGCCTGATGGTAGTATACGGGTTACTGAAACAGGTGATGAATCTAAGATTATAGATGATGTGTCATCTACAAACATTACATTTTTTTGTTATGCGCCTCCAGGAACCGATGTTGGAAGCGCGGCTTGGAAGATTAAAATCATTGATGAAACCGGAGGATATCCGGTGGTTAAATACGCAGATGGCGACGATGAGTATGACAACATCGCCGCTGATAGAAACAATTTATCATATTCATAAATAGGTAACACGCCATAGATTTGGCATATTGCCAAATAGTGCAAATTAAGATGTTACATAATAGATTTGATTAGAAAACAAACTATTTCATGCTACTTCTTAATTTGCAAAAGGCTATAATTAAAATAGGTGAATAACATATGAAAATACTAGATGTTAATAAGAACGAAAGAAACATAATAGATGGTAGTTTAAAAGTAATTTCTCATGAGGTACCTGCTACAGGGCCTCATGCTAAAGAAGGAGAAACTATAAGTAAAAAATTTGTGCAGGTTATGATTAAACCTCATTTTGATACAAGAAGCCCGTACCCACAATTCATTCCATTAGACAAATTCAAGGAATTAAACCCAGATATTAAGTTGGAGTAATAATGTATGAAAAAACCAGTATTGTCACACCCAAGATATGTAAGGAAAGGTAAATGCCTTAGATGTGGATTTTGTTGTTTAAATGAAAATTGTGAACATTTTGAATGGATAGAAAAAGACGGTAAGAAAATCGCTAACTGTAAGATATTCGGAAAACCCGAAAGACCTGAAAAGTGTGTTAATTTTCCGCAAGCACCTCCGTTGCTTAATCCCAAATGCGGTTATTATTTTTTAGATACATGGGAAAACAACAGGAAAGTTAAGATGGGAGGAGATTTGTAATGGCAGTAACGGTCGGAGTAACAGGAAACGTATTAACTATAAATACTTGCGAGGATGCAAGTCAATGGTTAGGAGAAACCCCGGTTGATGTAACAGATTTTTATAAAGAAGGAAGTCAGTGTGTTGGATTTACGGTCAGAGGTGTAGGAAATAACGATGTTACAATTAGTGGTAACTGGAATCTTTCGGGCAAACACCTTAGGTTCTGGTTAATGACTGTTGCTCTTAAAGAACTCGATACGGAAGCGAATGGTGGGGTTCAGGTAATTTTAGGAGATGGCTCGAATACAGGGTACTACACCGTTTTGGGAGGAGACACATACCCCGGTGGTTGGTATAATATTGTTCTTGATTGCGATAGAACACCTGACGCGGGTTCTCAACCCACATTAACATCTATTACAACCATCGGAGTTAGGTTTAAACATACCGCTAGCGCAAAAAACGCTCAAAACACATGGATAGATATGGTTCATTGTTGTGATGGTCTTTATGCCTACGGAGATGATGGAGGAAGCAGTTTTGATTTTGATGATATACTATCAGCAGACGAAGACATTACAAATGGTGGTTGGGGTGTTATAAGAAAAATAGGAGGCATTTATTACCTAACAGGTAAACTCGTTTTCGGTGATAGTTCAGGCACAAATTCATGTGATTTTACAGACACTAATAAAATAATTGTTTTCGAGAATAGACGAGTAGATTCAGGACTTTATGGAATAGAATTAGTAGATAATGGCACAGGCACCACTCAATTTCAATTAGGAACGAAATCAGGAGATAGGGGCGTGTCGGGTTGTGTCATATCTACAGAAAGTACTACACAAACTCCTAAATGGTATTTCGATGCTAAAACAGATACAGATGTTGATAATTGTAAATTATACGGCTGTACATTCCTTGATTCATCAACATTTGATTTACCTTTAAATGCCTCTAATGTTGAATCATTGAGTTGTACTTTTGAAGGATGTGGGGTAATTACACCTCAGACATCAAAAATGGAATATTGTAATTTCATTTCAGCAAAATCAGATGCTATGACCATTAGTAGCACAACACTCAACGTCAAGTATTGCAATTTTATTAATCCTACTGATAACGCTATACAGATAACTTCGACAGGCGCCTATCAATTCTATGATATGGTCTTTTCGGGTACAGGTGTGTCGGGTCCTTATGATATAGAGAATACCACAGCAGGATTAGTTACAATTCAGAATAATGGGGTTTCTAATGCTCAATATTCAAATGAGACAGGAGGAGGAACAACTGAATTTCAGTCAACTAAAACTGTTTCGGTTCATGTAGAAGACCAAAGTGGTAATGCTATACAAGGTGCTCAAGTTTATATTCAGAAAGCCACTCCAGACGTATATACTGGTTCTGCTGCCGCAGATACTACTGGTAGCACAGCTTTCATTGTTAGAGAATCACTTGCGGCAGACATACCGGCTACTGGATGGATAAAAGTTAGAGACAATAGTGAAAACACAGAACAATTATACAGATATTCTAGTAAGGACAGCACCGCTAAAAAATTCATTTTTAATACTAAGATTGGTCCTACTCCTTGTACGGGCACCGGTACAGGAACTAATATGGAAGATACTAATAATGACTTAACCGCATTAAATATTGTTGAAGGAGATACTATTAGGAATGAGACTGATAAGAGTTGGGCGACGGTGATAAAAGTTGCTAGCGCGGATAACATTTATACTACTCAACTAGTTGGTGGGGAAGATAATACTTGGACTAGTGGAGATAATTATTCTCTTCATAACCTAGCAACAACTTATAGTTCTGCAGACACCGTTTATGTGCCAATAATGAATGAAGAGACAGATGTTGCTGGAAGCACATCGATGTCATATAATTACAGCACTGATGTTCCAATAACGGTTAGAATAAGGTTATCACCTTCTGGTAGCACCAGATATTTACCTTATAAAACCAGCGGAACAATAACAAACAGGGGTTATGAGGTAACAGCAGTATTAATAGAAGATGATATTGCTACATAAGTTAGATGGAGGAATTAAAAATGCGTACGGACGATATTAAAAGACAATATTTTATAAATAATGATTATAAGGGGTTAAAAAGAGGTAAAAGAATTATGTTAACAAGAAAGGAGGCTAAACCACTTATTAATAACAGGGTGTTATTACCTTTTCGTGTTGCTGTAAGGCAAGGATTGGTAAAACCCACAAATGATGTTAGTTTCGTTGAGGAGGAACTAGAAGCAACAGTGAAAAAAATAAAGGGGGCTAAAAAGTCTTCAAGACGAAAAAAAGAATAAATTAAAAATATGAAAAATAAAAGGAGGAAAAAATGGCTATTGGCGACGATTTTACGATAGACTACACGAACAAAAGAATATATCATTCAAGCGGTTCTACTGTTTATACGGTTAACGAACTTTATTCGTATTTACAGGATACCTTTGATGAGTTAGTTCAAATGGATGACGAGGTGCCGATGAGCGCACAGACACCAACAGCTTATCGTATGATAAATGGTTGGTGGTTAGATATTAGTGAGCTTAGTCAAGCACATAAGTATTTAAAAGAAGGAGCAATAGAAACCAGTGGTTACGCTCACCCAACAAATCCGAACGGGATAAGGCTGCTTAAATTAGATGGAACTTCTGGTTTAACAGCTAATGATATAGGGAAAACCGTGGAAGGAGTTACAACTGGAGACACAGGAACCTTACTAGGGTACGACACAACTCTGAACTACCTTTGGGTAAGATGTGATGCCGCAGATGATTTGTTTGACAATACCTCTGAGGATATAAATGTAGACTCTGTTCTATGTGGAGCAATGAATGGAGTAGCTTCAACTAGTGGAGAAGAGTTATACGCAAACGTTTATACTCTGGGTACCATAGAATCAACGCCTGCCCCACAGATATATATTTTTCAGGCTGGGTCTGCTATTGCTGAGTGGAGTACATTATCTAATTGGGATAGGGGACATATTGATGTCCTTATTCAAGTTAAAGAGATGGGAACAGAAATAGATGGGGCACAAATAACTGTTTTCGCCAGACAGCAAGGAGACCTGTTTGACCACTTCGAGATTGACTTATCAAACGGTGGTCGTAACGCAGTTCCATTGTCTACTCAAGCAGATATTAACAACACAACCCCAGACTACTATATTTTCTATGATAATGGTAACGGAACAAATTTCCAACCTTATGAAATCATACAAGATAGCTCTTCGTATGATTGGCAAGCAGAGGTTGTGACACAAGATGAGTGGACATCAGGAGTTGGTGTTCTTGGTATCAGAGGAGTTAAAGGTACTCCCGCAGATGGAGACTCGTTTATTGGTTCAACAAGCGGAGCAACAGGAGATATTAATGCTAGTGGAACAGGAGTTCTTGGAACAGGTTACATAGCTTATAAAAACTGGTCTTCAGATTTTGCAACAGGAGAACATATAGTTGGAAGCACGAGTTCAGCTAAGAGAAGACTTATTGGTATTTATGAAGATGTGTCAGACACTTCCGGTTATTTGCTTTATGATACCAGTAGTGGTTTTACAGGAGCTAACCGTAGTGCTTTCTATAAACTATTTGAAGCAGATGAAAGACTTATTTCAACTAGTGGAGACGCCTATGCAAGCACAGCACCAACAGAAGCCGTTGCAGGATTTGACGATATAACAGTAGCATTCGTTAATGGAACATGCGCTTATGGTACAAGCTCAGGAACATTTATCTATGGAGAAAGAGTAACATGGGGTAGTGATGAAGGAATCATCTTATATGATGATGGTTCTGGTGTGATGACTCTTGGAAATTGCTCTACAACCGCTTTTACTGGTAGTGTTGTTGGTGATATTTCTGGTGCAGAAAGAGCTGTTAATGGAAGAACATTAACGTCTGAACACACCATGAATAAAGCGTTTACACAGCAAACAGCTTATCCATATGACATCATTATTGAGTGCGGTTCCATCTATGAAGCAGGCAGAACACTTGACCAAGTATATGAGTATCTGAAGTTTATAACCCAAGAAGACTCAACGTTTTCAATGCATACTGTCGTATCAGGTGTTATTACCCCACTTGATGGAGAAGAATACATTCAAGCTTATACCGGCTACACACCAAAGAAGCAGGCACCTTTCGGAACATTCGCAGGAGGAGTATTTTTTGGTGCTCAAGGAGTATGGCTGGAAGGAATGGACTCTAGTGATAATGAAAACTTCTCTTTGATAGATAGTAATGGTACGGTTAGAAACCCACCCACACAAGCAACCATGACAGTTACTTCATTGGTTTCTGGTGATAGGGTCGCAGTATTCCTTACATCAGGAGGAGAAATAAATAAGACGCAGTATAACAGCATGGATTCTGGTAATAATGCAGGAAATACAACGTTTGTTATTGAAGAAGCTATAGCACAAGACACACCTAATAGTGGTAAAATAAGAGTTGTTGACGACGACTATTCAGCTTTTAAAGAACACAGGTATAGATATGCTAGTTGGAGTGGAAGCACGTTTAACCTTGTAACTGGGGCATCTGGTAGTGCTAGCGCACAATCTAGTGGAGACGATTTATGGGATGACAGTGCAGATTTTGGCGGAACAGACGACGTCGAAGTTGGAGATGTGATTAGGAATACCACTGATGGTAGTTTTGGATACATTTATGATATTGCAAGCGCAACCAAACTAAGTGCTAAGTTATTTAATGGAACAAACAACGACTTTGGAGCTAACGACAGTTATTACACCAACGTGTTAGGAACCACATATGATGATGGTGATACTGCTTATGTACCACTAATTGATGAAGAAGCGACTGGCACAAGCGTAGAAGAAACAGTTCTTTACTCTACAGACAGAACAGTGTTGATTAGGGTAAGAAAGAAAGGAATACTTCCATTTGAGACTACTGGTAACTTTACAAGCGCCGGACTAACAGTATCTGCAATTAGAACAACAGACTCTATAGTATCATAAAACTAATTTTTTATTTTTTATTTTATTTTTTTAGAACAGGGGCTAGTAAATGGTTAATTTTGAATATGATAAAGTATCCAAAATTATAACGATACCTGATACGCAAGATTCTGTAACTATACAGGCTTTAATAGATGATATTAGGGATTTTGAGGATGAGTTACATAACATGGAAACCTATAAGATAGCCGATGCAAGCGGTAAACAAGACCTTGGTGGAGGCACAGCGGTAGGTATAACACTTACACTTATAGACTGGAAATTAAAGTTTGCAGATAGGCCGGGCCCAGATTATGTTCTTTGTAGTGTTTCGGGTGGTAATCTTGTTAGATACGATACTACCACACAGACATATGGGAATCCTATTGAGCCTTCTGAATACGTGACAGTAAGTTTAACAGCATCTTCATCGGCCACTATATCCACCGTGGAACTTGAAGAATTGAATTATAATGGGAGTGTTTTTATTGATAGTGTTGGGGGGACAAGCGGAACTACTTATCCCATTGGAACAATGGCTAGCCCAGTAGACAACATATCTGATGCAAGAACGATTGCGGATAGTTATGGAATCGAAGTTTTCCATATTCACGGAAGCGTCACGCTTGACACTAATTATGATAGTTTTATATTCGTGTCTGATAGTCCTGCTAAGGGAACAATCGATTTAAATGGTCAGAGTGTTGAAGGATGTGTTTTTAAAGAAATAACTATAACCGGAACACAGAACGGTTATATTCAAGCAGATAAATGTAAAATAAACGGAGTAATTAATATGGAAGGCGAGTACCGTGAATGCATAATAGAATCCAATATTAATTGTAAATCAGGTGCTTGGACATATGTGTGGGAAGGACGAACAACAGGAGCAGAACTACTTTATGTCGATATGAACGGGACTGCTAAATGTGCGCTTTCTGTCTCAGGTAATATTTGTGTTCAGAATATGACAGACACATCTTCCGTATTTCTTAAGGAAGGAGCAGGACGCGTTACAGGAGATAATACGAACACCGCCGGAACTATAATGGTAACAGGTGAATGTATATGGGAGGACTCAGGAGTTGGTGATGGTGTTGTAGTAACAAACGACACCGCAAGAGCAGTTATATGGGATGAACAACTATCAAAACACACAGATAGTGGAAGCGCTGGAAAAGCATTAGCTGATGCAGGAGCAGGAACAAATCCT
>CAYVYZ010000003.1:0-54113 GCA_964455875.1 uncultured Planctomycetia bacterium
TTCCCCATTCCGGGATACTGTGCCCCTTGGCCCGTAAAAATTACTGCATTCATACTCTTAACTGTCGTATTTGGTGTGTGTACTGCGTATTGCGTTTATTGATACTGGATATCAGATATTAGCGATACACATGAGGCGATACGCCCTACTATAACTATTCGCTATACGCTATTAAACCCACTTTATAACCAATGAGCCCCAGACAAGTCCTCCACCAAAAGCATCAAGAACAATAATATCTCCATTCTTAATCAACCCCTCTTCATAAGCTTCACACAAAGCAACAGCACTTGAAGCAGAGGACATATTCCCATAACGCTGTATATTCAAATATACTTTATCCGGGGAAAGCTTAAGTCTTGTACGGACGGCATTTATTATACGGATATTCGCCTGATGAGGAATTAACAGTTTTACCTTACTGCTATCTATTTTAGCCTTCCTTAGGGCATCCTTGGCAGCATCAACCATAAGTCTTACCGCTAAACGAAAAAGCTCATTGCCTCTCATCTTAATAAAATGTAAGCCCGCTTCAACTGTGTGCTTAGAAGTGGGCATGCGGGAGCCTCCTGCGGGAAGGTTAAGTAACTCACCATAAGAACCATCTCCTCCTAAAGAAGAGGCAAGAAAACTCTTTTTTCTACCCTTTGATAACACTGCTGCTCCTGCACCGTCACCAAAAAGAACACACGTAGCGCGATCACTCCAATCGGTAATCTTTGAAAGCACTTCCACTCCTACAACAAGAATATTGCTCGCAAGCCCACTTTCTATCAACCCTTGGGCATACACCAAAGCATAAATAAACCCTGCACAAGCTGCTGCTACATCAAGACAAGATGCTTTATCTGCTTTTAAATAATGCTGCAAGTAACATGCTGTGGAAGGAAACTGATTATCAGGAGTTATAGTGGCAACGATAATGGCATCAAGATCCTTAGTAGAAATACCTGCCATTTTTAGAGCTGCTTTTGCTGCGGGTAAAGCAAGCATAGAAGCACTCTCGGTCTTTTTGGCAATACGACGAGTCTTTATTCCTGTACGAGTAGTAATCCATTCATCAGAAGTATCTACCATTTTCTCTAAGTCAAAGTTTGTTAAGGTCTTAGAAGGCAAGTACTTCCCTAACCCTACTATCCTGGCATATCTCATTTAACCTTCCCCTTATATTAGCAAGAAGATTACGACTCAACTCTTGGGCAGCAACTTTAGCAGCATTCTTAACAGCGTAACTGGAAGACCGCCCATGACCAATTATCACCACACCATTAACCCCTAAAAGAGGAGCTCCTCCATATTCAGCATAATCAATAGTTTTCTTAAATTTTCTAAGACTCTTTTTAATCAAGAAAACTCCCAACTTTGCTAATGGGTCTTTCTTTATGGCTTCTACTAGAAACTTAGCCGTCATCTCCGCCACACCTTCAGAGACCTTTAAAGCAATGTTTCCTACCAGCCCATCACATACCACACAGTCACATTTCCCTGAAAATACCTCTTTAGCTTCAACATTACCTATAAAATTCAAAGAAGAAGCAGAAAATAGCTTATGGGCGGTTTTTATAAAATCGGACCCCTTACTCTCCTCTTCACCAATATTAAGAAGACCAATAGTAGGGTTGGGTTTGTTAAATACTGTCTCGTAATACAAAGAAGCCATAACCCCATACTGGAGAAGATGAAAAGGTTTAGGATTAATGTTAGCTCCTACATCAATAATTAAAGAAGTTCCTTTTAAATTAGGAAGGAGTATACCAATACCAGGCCTTTCCACGCCTTCAATAAGACCAACTTTTATGGTTGCGGCACTAACGACAGCTCCGGTATTCCCACAAGAAACAAAAGCATCTATCTTCTTATCTTTCAACAAGGCTGCCCCCACAACTATTGATGACTGTTTTTTTCTTCTTATAGACATTGCTGGCTCGTCATTCATATCAATCTTCTGGGGGGCATCAACAATCTCAAAATTATTTAAGTCTACCTTCTCTTTTTCTGCCTCTCTTATTATCTCCTCCCGGGAACCGATTAAGACTATATTCAAAGAAAGTTCCTTCTTAGCCAGTACAGCGCCTTTAAATATTTCAGAAGGAGCGAAATCTCCCCCTGAAATGTCTATTCCTACCTTGTACCTAGTCTCTGTCATTACCGTCTTTTCTTCTTTTTCTTATCTTTGTATTCTATTGTTACTACTTCTTTTCCTTTATAATAACCACAGAAAGGACAAACCATATGCGCAGGCTTCAGCCTACGACATTCCGGACACCTTACCAGCGCTGGCCTAAAAAGTTTATAATGCGTACGGCGTTTACGCGTACGAGAATGTGACTGTTTCCTCTTGGGATGCGCCATATAAATACCTCCTTTGAGCGACTAACATACTCTCTTATTATCCTTACAACGACACTCTTCCTTATTAAGATTTACCCCACAGCCAGGACATATCCCCTTACAATCAGGACTACACAACACCTTCATGGGGAAATTAAGAAGGATTTCTTCTCTTATGTCTGAATCTATATCTAAATAAGTCGAAGTTTTCGGTAGAGAGTAGCTGCGTTTAAAATCCTGTGTACACTCCTGATGGGCATTATCCAGACACCTTGAGCAAATAATATCCCGCGCAAGCTTGACTTTACATTCCACAAAGACCTCCTTACCTAAGCGCCTAAATTTACAATCCAAATGGATATTTCCCACAAACTTTATATCAAAACTATCCATCTCCCAAGTCTTTGCCTTGATGTCTTCGCTTATTTCTAAAGGCTCCTCTTTTATCTGCTCTAGTTCTATACGCATAAGCTATACCGGTAAGGAGGGAAATCTACATTTTATTATTTTTTCTTCCTCTTTTTTATCTTTCTTCTTAAGGCTTCAATACAGAAGCTGGGAATAAAACTTTTAAGGTTGCCTCCCAAAAATACTACTTCCTTAACCAACCTCGAAGAAAGATATGAATAGCTAGGATGAGGCATTAAGAAAATAGTCTCTATGCGAGGTGACAATTTTCTATTGGTTAAGGCCATCTGAAATTCATACTCAAAGTCAGAAATCATGCGTAGTCCTCTTACAATTACATTTATTTTTTTCTTCTTGGCAAAGTCTACCACAAGTCCACTAAATCCTTCTATTCTTACGTTTCTCATCCCTCCTATTGCTTTCTTAACAAGATTGACTCTCTCGGTGTAAGAAAAAAGGGTATTTTTAGAAGGTTTTTTCACCACAGCAATAACAACCTCGTCAAAGATAAAAGATGCTCTTTTTATGATATCTATATGTCCAAAGGTAATAGGGTCAAAAGTGCCCGGATAAATTGCTCTTTTCATGAAAAAGACCCTTTTTTATAAATATAAAGCCTGCTTTGACCGTAACTTTTAACAACAAGAACCTTAAAATTACGGTAATAATCTCCTACCATCTCATGTCGGTAAGATAAAACTACAATATAACCAGAAGGGGCTAATATATCATATTCGTCTAATGTTTGCAAGGCTTTTTTGGCCATGTCTTTATAGTAAGGGGGATCAACAAATATAATATCAAACTTTATACCTTTGGTTCTAAAATCTTTTATGGCTTTAAAGCTATCTTTAAGCAAGAGTCGGCTAAAAGAAAGAAGATTTAAGCGAGAAATATTATACCGAATTGTTCTAATACACCCTTTATGGATATCAACAAAGACAACTTCCCGTGCTCCCCACGATAAGGCTTCAATACCCAATGCTCCACTTCCTGAGAAAAGATCAAGAACCACACAGCCATCTATTGCCTCTCTTATAAGGTCAAATATCCCTTTCTTTATTCTAAAAGAAGTCGGTCTAATATTAGAATAAACTTTTAAAGGGACGCCCTTGAATTTACCCCCAATAACACGCATACTTCTAAAGAATATATTTTATTCTATCTTCTTTTCAACCAGAAGTCGATATGTTCTCTTATACATCGGCTATAAGGCTGTTTTAAGAAAGGGTCTTTCTTAATTAAATCATAAGCTGCTTTGCGTGCCTCTTTTAAAACATCAAGGTCTTCTATAGGAGAAGCTATTCTTAACTGAGAAAATCCCCACTGCAAAGAACCAAAGAAATCCCCTGGGCCTCTTAGTTTAAGATCCTCTTCAGAAACCTTAAAACCATCTGTCGTTTTACTAATAATCTCTAAGCGGCGACGTGCGTTCTCTCCTATGTTGCTCTTACTTATAAGAATAAAATAAGGGTCATGAACAGAACGTCTTATTCTTCCCCGTAGTTGATGCAACTGAGCAAGACCAAACCTTTCAGGATTCTCTACCACCATAACTGTTGCATTCTCAATATTAACTCCTACCTCAATAACAGTTGTAGAAATCAAAACATTTATCTTATTCTCCCTAAACTCACGAATAACTTTCTTCTTTTCGTTGCTTTTCATCCTCCCGTGAAAAACTCCTACCTTAAAGCCAGATAGTCTTTTCTTTGCCACCTCATACATCTCAGTAAGAGAGTGTAAATCACTGGTATTAGCTTCATCAATCACTGGATAAACAATATAAACCTGACGCCCCTCATTAAGTTTTTCTCTTAAGAAGTTATAAACCCATTCTCTCTTATTTTCTTCTACCCATATGGTCTTAGGCTGCTTTCTGCCGGGAGGCAATTCATCAATAACAGAAAAATCAAGGTCTCCATATAAAGAAAGAGCCAGACTCCTTGGAATTGGAGTGGCGCTCATAACTAAACAATGGGGAATATAATCCTTTGCCTTCTTGGGCAAAAGAGCACGCTGTGCTACTCCAAATTTGTGCTGCTCGTCAATAACTACTAATCCCAATCGATTAAATTCTACCTCTTCCTCAATCAAAGCGTGCGTTCCTACTACAATATCTATTTTAAAAGTTTTCAAGTCAGAATATATCTTCTCTTTTTCTCTACGGGTAAGTGCAGATGTTAAGGATTTTATCCGAAAGCCAAAATTCTTAAACAATTCTTTCAATGTTGTAACATGTTGATGCACAATAACTTCAGTAGGAACCATAAAAGCTACCTGGCAATTATTTATTACAGCAAGCGCTATGGCAAAAGAAGCTACGACCGTCTTACCACTACCTACATCCCCCTGAAGTAATCTATGCATAGGATAAGGCTTGGCGAGGTCATCCACTATCTCCTTAATTACTCTCTCCTGTGATGAGGTTAGCAGAAAAGGTAAACTCTTTTTAAACTGTGGGATAAAATTTTCCTTATCAACAATAGAAATGCTTTTCCTCAGGCGATACTGCGCTTTCCTTACATACACCAAAACTTGAGAGAAAAAAAGCTCCTCGAATATAAAACGTCGCCTTGAGAGGGCGGCGTCGTCTAAAGAATCAGGAAAATGGATATTCTTAAGACTATAATAAATATTTGGTAGATTGCCACTTTCTCTAATATGATAAGGAAGAGGGTCTTCTATTTTTCTAGCAAAGTTATCTAAGGAAAATTTTATAGCGCTTCTTAGCATTTTCTGCGTCACTCCTTCCGTTAGGCGATAAAAACCAACTATTCTTCCCACGCCGGACGAAGATTTATCATTTTTATCTATAATTTCAAACTCAGGAGAAACCATCTGCAATCTTTTCTTATATCTTCTAACCTTACCATAAACAACAATATCATCATCTACCTTTATATAATCTTTCAAATACCCTTGGTTAAACCATACACACATCAAGACACCAGTACCATCCTCTATGGCTACCTCAAATATAGTATTTTTTATCCCCCCTCTTGATAGTGGTCTAAATTTAAGTGGTCTTAAGTTCCTTGCTAAAACCCTTCCCATAACAACAGAGATTTCATTTTCTCTCAATTCCTTTATTCTTCTTATGTTTCGACGGTCTTCATAACGATAAGGAAAATAGTACAACAGGTCTTTTACAGTATAAATCCCCAGACGGTTAAGAAGCTTTTGGCGCCTAGGGCCTATTCCTTTAATATAACGTATATCCTCTCTCTCCATAAATGTAATAAGTAAAGCGAAAGACGTTCTAAATGCCAGAGAAATAATCCTCTATGATTCTGCGGTGGTCAAAAGCAATCTTGGAAGGTAAATTATCCTTTCTGAAAATAGCAGCACTCTTAGCATCATCTGATGCTTTCAGCTTCCCTTCTCCCTTACCTACAAATACAATAGAAACCGTATGGAAACGGACATCGCGGTCTGGTTTAGAATAGGTGTGAAACTGCTTTATATTCTTAAAGTCCAAACTGGTTTCTTCTTTAATTTCGCGTATAACGGCATCTTCCGCAGCTTCTCCATAGTCAACAAACCCGCCGGGGAGAGCCCATCCAAAAGGAGGATTTCTCCTCTCTATCATCACAATACCATCCTCATACTCTACAATGCCATCAACTGTAAGAAAAGGCCCACTTGAAATCTTCTTAAACATATAATCCAAATATCTTTCTACATTATTCTTAAAAGCAGAGTAAGCATCTTGGGAGTACAATACAAAGACTATACGTTTAAGAGAAGGGTTCTTTATCTTTTGAATGTAACGGAACACTTCCTGTGCCATTATCTTAGCACTGGCTTCATAGGGAAACTTTCCCATCCCACAACCCAAAGCACAGAAAGCTAAAGAAGATACTTTATGTTCTTGCGCACATAAAAGGGCACTGTAAGCAGCCTTACGGATTATATCTTCGTCTGTCTTAAAATTAAGAGTCATTGTAGCTGCGTGAATAACATATTTCGCCTTTAAATTCCCCGCACAACTAATCACCGCTTCTCCTACAGAAATGGGCCCTTTCTTCACTGCCTCTTTTTCAATAACAGAACCTCCTTTCTTTTTAATTGCCAAAGCTACCCCTCCTCCCATTTCAAGATGGGTATTAGCAGCATTCACAATAGCTTCAACGTCAACTTCAGTAATATCTCCCTTCATAACAGAAATTTCTAAACCTTTTAAATTCATTTTTCCTCCCTTATTTCTTTGCTTTCTACTATTCTTCTGGCTAAATTAAAGGCCTCCTGTTTAGTCTTAACTTTACCCAAAACTTGTTCTTCCTTTATCTTTCCTAATATTTTACCTATAATAGGCGAAGGCCCAAGTTTAAATCTCCGCATAATATCAAACCCATCGATTAACTTAGGCAAAGGCTTTTTGTTTTTTTCTTTAAAGTAATAATCAATTAACTTAAACATCACTTTCTCATGACGTCTTCTTTTTTTGCTGTCTGTTAAAGGGCCTCTTGTTGCCCGCCAGTCGGCTAAAGAAAGTAGAATTACCGCCACACCCTCAGAAGCAGTATCGCGAAAGAAACGGTAGACTGCTCTTTTTGAAGGATAACGCTGGTCTGCTAAATAACCCGGACGCAGGTGCCAGAAAATAAGACGTTTTAGCACCTCTTTCTCTTTCTGAGACAACTTAAGACGCCTATAGACCTCTTCCATTAAGTCGCGACCAATTTTCTCATGAGTATGGAAAATTGTCTTTTTATTTTCCATCTTCTTGGCAAATGGTTTCCCTGCATCATGCAGAAGACACGCAAGTTTAATTATATCAACAAGACGATGTTTACTGGTAAGAGGTCTATAAAGATAATCAAGAAGCTTTTTGTCCTTAGAAATCCTGTTCTTCAACATAAGCTCAAACCTTAGAAGAGTCTCTAAAGCGTGCCCCCACACATCCAAATGATGGTAATCCCCTTGAAAAACATTGCGCTGAACTGTAATATAAGGAATAATCTCATCAATTATCTGAAGCTGACTCATCATTTTTATCGTAGGATAGGAATAAGAAAGAGAAAGTATCTTAAATAACTCCTCATTAATTCTCTCCTTGGATACTCTCTTAAGAAGAGCCTTATGTTTTACCAAGAACTTTTCCGTTTGTTTATCAATCTTAAAACCATACGTCCCCGACAAACTAAAAGCCCTCAATATCCTTAAAGGGTCATCAACTATTACTTTCTCGCTAAGTGCCCTGATACATCTACGCAATAAATCTTCCTTTGCCCCCCATAAATCAATAACCTTTAACCTTGGGTAAGCACTAAGCTCAACGGCTAAAGTATTAATTGTGAAATCACGCAACAACAAATCTTCCCTTAAGTCTTTTCCTCGCAATTGGGTAAAATCATACGTATACACTTTACCGCCTCTTTTTACAATGGCACGATAACTCTTCTGCTTCTTATCAAGAATAATCACTTTTGCTTTGGTATACTTTCTGAAGGCATAGACAAAAGAAAATGTATTCTTTTCAACACAAAAATCAAAATCAATAAGCTCTTTCTTTTTTCTTAAGAATACATCGCGCAAGAATCCCCCCACAAGCCATAATTTTGTATTTCTTTCCTTGGATATACGGAAAAGATATTTTAAGTAAGGAATCTTTTTTAAAGTTTTTTTTAAAGTCATAAGAGGTGGGCTAAAGATATATAATCTCTGACTCTAAATTGTTTAAGTCTAATATAATAAACGATGATTTTCCCGTAAGCCAACCACACACTTCGCCTGGATTTAAAAGGATCCTGTCTTTATTCTTTTTTACTTCGAGGTTATGGGTATGCCCATAAACTATGATAGGCGAATCAACTTCTCTTAGCTGGTGCATGAGAGAAATCTTTCTTGAAGACAACTCTAAAGAATAAGGGGAAGGTTTTATCCTGCCTTTGGACTTTTTCAATAATCCTTCGCGCTCACCGTCATTATTACCAAAAACTCCTATCCACTCACACTTAAGATTATCAAAAGGAGATAAAGAAAAGGGAGCAATGAAATCTCCCGCATGTAAGAAAAAATCAACGTTGCGCTCATTAAGAATTTCCACCATTTTTTTTATTTTAGGTATATTGTCGTGAGTATCGGAAGCAATGCCAACTATCATTAATCCCCCATAAGGAGTTTCTCAAATACTTCCTCTTGGACAAAAATCGGAGATTTTGTCCTTACTGCCAAAGCAATACTATCAGAGGGTCGTGCATCTACAACTTTAGTAGTATCATCAGGAGCTTTAAAATACAGCTTGGCATGAAACGTACTGTCAACCAGTTTATCAATAACAACTCTCTCCAAAGTTACAGAAAATGTATCTATCAAAGATTTCATTAAGTCGTGAGTAAGGGGCCGCGGTGGTTTAAAACCACTTAACTGCATTCTTATGGCAGCTGCCTCACCCATCCCAATCACAATGGGAAGAATTTTCTCTCCACCTTTCTCTTTAAGAACAATTACTTGTTCCTGTTTTTGTTCATCAATAATAATTCTTGATAACTCTACTTCTATCATCTTTCTTTCTTCTGTAAAACATCCTTTAGCTCTTTCATAAATTGATTTACATCTTTAAACTGCCTATAAACAGATGCAAAACGAACATAAGCCACATCATCAATTTTTGAAAGCCTTTCTATAACCATCTCTCCGATATGCCTTGATTCAACCTCCCTGTCAAACTTTTTTTGAATAACCGTCTCAACATCGGTAACCAACTCTTCTATCCGTTCTATACTTATATTCCTCTTCTGACATGCCTTAAGAAGACCAGCAATGATTTTCTCTCGGTTAAATGGCTCTCGCCTGCCGTCTTTCTTAACCACCATAAGAGGAGTTTTTTCTATGTACTCATAAGTAGTAAAACGGCGACCACAATTAATACATTCCCGCCTTCTTCTTATAGAGACCCCATCCATTGTCTCCCGCGAGTCGATAACCTTATCTTCATTGTGATTACAGTAAGGACACTTCATTTCTTGCTCACCTTTCTTATCTTAATCCTTGCCTCTTTAAGAAAACTTTCTGCCATTTCATCTGGGTAGCTATCACTATAAACAATTTCTTTTATCCCTGCATTTATAATCATTTTAGCACAAATACTGCAAGGAGCGTTAGTAATATATAAAGTACTTCCTTCCACAGATACTCCATACAATGCTGCTTGAAGAATAACATTCTGCTCTGCATGTAGACCTCTGCATAACTCATGTCTTTCTCCTGAAGGGACTTTTAACTGTTCTCTTAAGCATCCTGTAACTTCACAGTGTTTAATACCACTAGGGGCGCCATTATATCCTGTAGCAAGAATTCTTTTGCCCTTAACCAAAACTGCTCCTACCTTTCTTCTCAAACAGGTAGAGCGCTTAGCAACAAGATATGCTGCTTCAAGAAAGTATTCATCCCAACTAGGACGGTTTTCCTTTGAAGATCCCATAACAAAATTAGACTTTAATTTCCGGATACAGGGGGTAATCCTGGATAAAATCCACAACCTTATTTCTTAAAGAACCAAGAACCTCAGGGTTATCTCTATTATTTAAAGCTTCGTCAATAAAGTCAGCAATCTTAGCTATTCCTTCCTTGCCCATTCCTCTTGTAGTCACAGCAGGAGTACCAATTCTTATTCCACTGGTAACAATAGGTGGCTTAGGATCAAAAGGTATAAGATTCTTATTAACCGTAATATTCACCTCTTCTAAGATTATTGCAGTCTTCTTACCTGTTAGCCCCTTCGGTCTTAAATCCACAAGGAAAAGATGGGTGTCAGTACCTCCACTTACAATACGGTAGCCCTTTTTCTCCATACAGAAAGAAAAATATTTAGCATTCTCTACAATGCGTTTTGAATACTCAATAAATTCTGGCTTAAGGGCTAAACCGAATGCCACTGCTTTTGCAGCAATAATATGCATAAGAGGCCCTCCCTGGGTACCAGGAAATACCGCGGTATCAATTTTCTTAGCGAACTCTTTTCTACAGAGAATAAATCCTCCTCGGGGACCGCGCAAAGTTTTATGAGTGGTAGAAGTTACAAACTCTGCGTATTCACAAGGATTAGGATATATACCAGCAGCTACAAGTCCTGCAAAATGAGCCATATCTACTAAAAGATAAGCCCCTACTTTGTCAGCAATCTCTCGAAATTTCTTAAAGTCAATAATTCGAGGATAAGCACTAGCCCCTGCAATAATAAGCTTAGGCTTGTGTTTTAAAGCAAGACTCATTATCTCATCGTAATCAAGACACTCGGTATCACGATTAACTCCATAAGCTACAACATTATAAAACTTACCACTAAAATTAAGAGGGTGCCCATGCGAAAGATGTCCTCCACAAGCCAAATCCATAGCAAGAATTGTATCGCCTGCTTTAAGAACAGCCATCATAACTGCCATGTTTGCCTGAGTGCCAGAATGAGGCTGAACATTAGCATGTTCTGCTTTAAAAATATCTTTGACACGGACCCTTGCGATACTCTCTGCTTCATCAACAAATTCACATCCTCCATACCAGCGTGCTTTGGGATACCCCTCTGCATACTTGTTAGTTAAAGGAGTACCACACGCTTCCATTACTGAAAGAGGAGCAAAATTCTCACTAGCTATAAGTTCAATCTGTTCTTTCTGTCTTTTTACCTCACGCATAATACTTTCATATACTGCCGGATCAATCTTCCTTAACTCTTCAAACATAATCCTTCTCCTCTATTTTTTGTATTTTCCTTAACCGTCTTTCGTGCCGACCTCCCTCAAAATCTGTATTTAGCCATCTTATAACTAATCTTTTAGCATAGTTACGTTTAATAAAACCAGCAGCTAAAACTAAAACATTACTATTATTATGCCGACGTGAATAAACGGCTGTTTTTATATTAAATGCCAATGCCGCTCTTATTCCCTTTATCTTATTTGCTACTATACAACTTCCTATGCCAGTATAACAAATAACAATTGCTCTCTTTGCTTTCCTGTTCTTTACAGAAAGTACAGCAGGATACACATAATCAGGGTAATCACAAGAATCAGAAGAAAACGTACCGAAGTCAATTACCTCATAACCTTTACTCCTGAGATAGTCACCAAGAAAATTCTTCAATTTAAATCCCCGATGGTCACTAGCTATAGCAATCTTCATTTAGCTTCTCTTCCTACGACAACCACTCTGCTAATTCCTCTAAAGCTGTCCTTAAAAGATAGTAGACATCCTCATAAAAATCATATGACTTCCCAATGGGATCGGGAATATCTTTCTCAAGGTGAGGCGGAAGAAATTTTTTTAAAGGAAAAATCCGCGCTTGGGCTGTAGGCTCTATCTTTAAAATATGCTCACGGTGCATCTCTTCCATAACAATAATAAGGTCACTGGAAAGAATAGTTTTGCGGCTTATCCTACAAGAACGATGACCAGCAGCATCTACATTCTCTTTCTCCTTTAGCAGATTAAGTACCTCTTTTGTAGGAGGCTGATTATCTAAGAAAACTATACCCCGAGATATAATTTCATAACGCTGGTAAGCAAAAGGATTGTTTTTTGAGAGTATATTCTTTAGAATATACTCTGCCATAGCAGACCTACAGGTATTGCCTGTACATATAAAGACAATACGTTTCTTAAAGAAAACTTCCATTAAGTCATTTGTTGGAATAACTCCTTCCCTTAATATCTTAAAAGGGTGATAGGTAACATCAATAACAGTAGAAGGCTTAGAAAAATAAGATACCCCACCATCTACTACTAAATCCACATTATTCCCAAAAATCTTTACCACTTCATCTGCTGTCGTGGCTTCTTTCTCTCCGCTTATATTAGCAGAAGGAAGACATAAAGGAGTATTAACCTCCCGAATAATCTCCTGCAATATAGCATTAGAAGAAACCCTCGCCCCTACTTTTTTCTCATAGTCTTTACTGTAAGAAATTATTGTAAGTGGCCCTGGCCAGAAAGTTTCCATCATTCTATATACAAAAGGGGGCATAACACCAAATAATTCCCAAACATCATTTACATCAGCGAAACATAAGGTAAATGGCTTATCCTTAGGTCTTTTCTTTATTTCAAAAAGTTTTTCTATTGCTTTTCTATTATCTGAAGCTGCCCCCAAACCATAAACTGTTTCCGTAGGCAAAGCTACAATCCCACCTTCTTTAAGGATACTTGCTGCTTCTTTGACAAGAGAAATATCAGGATTGGCTTCACTCACCACGACTTTTCTCACTTTTTAAATTTCCCTTTAAGTTGTTTAAGCTTTCTCTTATATGTCTTATCTCCTAAAGCAACAATCTCTAAAGCAAAAATCAATGCGTTAATAAAACCCCTTACATCGAAACCACTACTTAAGATCCCTAACCCACGAGGTATTTGTATAATAGAAAGCAAACTGTCTAAGCCATTAAAATCACTTGCCTTAAGAGGAACTCCTATTACAGGAATATCCACATATGAAGCAATAAATCCCCCTAAGGCAGCAGCTAACCCTGCACAGGCAATTACTGCCTCTGTACCATTTTTTTCCATTTTCTTACACAGCCGGCGCAACTTATCAGGGTTTCTGTGAGCAGAGATAATATAGAAATCATAAGGTATCTTCAACTCTTCGAGGATAGAGAACCCATCCTTCAATTTATCCCTATCCGAACTGCTACCCAAAATAATAACTATTTTCTTTTTCATATTCACCATCCTTACATTTTACAGTCTAAGCAGAAAATTTCAATGCTCTCCTTCCAATATCATGCCGGTAGTGCATCCCTTCAAAATATATTTTTTTAACAGCTTCGTAAACTATATTCTGAGCTTCCTTTATATGCGGGCCTAAACCTACAACATTTAACACCCTTCCTCCATTGGTAAAGAAAACTTCTTTTCCATCTATCTTCTCAATCCTCGTCCCTGCATGAAAAACAAAAATATTATTATTTCGCTCTATCTCTTTTAAACCCAGTATTTCCTTTCCCTTCTGGTAACTCCCCGGGTAACCTCCTGATGCTAACACCACACATATGCATGTTCTCTCATCCCACTCCAACTCTATATTCTCTAATCTATTATCGATAACAGAAAGAATTACCTCTACCAAGTCTGTTTTTAGTTTTGGTAGGATAGCTTGAGTCTCGGGATCGCCAAAACGCACATTAAACTCTAAAACGTAGGGTTGATTATCTTTAATCATAAGCCCCGCATAAACAATTCCTTTATAAACCAGACCTTCTTTCTTTAATCCTCTTATAAGAGGATAGAATATCTCTTTTTTAACCTTCTCAAAGACCTCACTGTTTACCACAGGCGCAGGCGCATAAGCACCCATTCCCCCTGTGTTAGGACCCTCATCATTGTCAAAAACAGGTTTATGATCCTGAGAACTAACAAGCGGTAATACTGATTCTCCATCGGTAAATGCTAATATTGATGCTTCTTCACCAACAAGACAATCCTCAACAACTATTTTTTCTCCAGAAACACCAAACTTCTTATGAACCATTATTAAATCGATAGCCTCCTGTGCCTCTTTCTCTGATTTAGCCACTACTACTCCTTTACCTGCTGCTAAGCCATCTGCTTTTATAACAATAGGAGTGCCCTTCTTTCTAACATAATCTTTTGCTAAAGAAGCGTCATCAAATACTTCAAAATCAGCGGTAGGAATATCAAACTTCCTCATTATATTTTTTGCAAACACTTTACTTCCTTCTAAAATCGAAGCATCTTTTTTAGGGCCGAAAATCTTAAGTTTATTCTCTTCAAACCTGTCTACAATGCCAGAAACTAACGGTGCCTCCGGCCCTACTACAGTCAAATCTATATTATTCTTTAGAGCAAAATCTAAAAGACCGTCTATGTCTGTAGCTTTAATGTCAATGTTTCTGGCAATTAAAGAAGTTCCTCCGTTTCCTGGAGCACAATATAACTCTTTTACCAACGAAGACTGTTTTATCTTCCACACCAAACAATGTTCTCTTCCTCCTGACCCCACAACAAGAACTTTCATTTACCCTCCCTTACGGTATCTCTAAAGGCAACTGTTTCTAACATTGTCTTTATCTCTCTTTCAGTTTTACCAGCATTCTCTATCCCATAAGTAAAAATTATTATAAATAAAAGGTTGCTATCATCTAAAAACAAAAGGTTGTTACATATTCTAAAATTATTTTTTTCTGTAATCTTAGAATATATTTTAAAACCATCGTGTGTAATAATCTCTTTACCTATCAACTTTCCCAATTTTCTAGGATGTTCGTCATCATAGAAATAGAACCTTTCAAGGAGTGCTCCTCTCTTTTCTTTGTTTTCTGCATTAACGCCTACGGTCATAAATTTGTCTTTCCATACTATGCTAATACACCTCTGTAGCCTCCTGCAGGTATAATCTGTCCTTAAATAAGGGTATATTTCCATATAAAAACCTGTGTTTTTTTCTTCCAGCACAGAACCGCCTTTAATTTTTACAGCGCCTTCTCTAATAGAAAAATCCATCAACGCAATTCTCTTTAAAGAAGCAGCCACTTGATTAAAAGAATCTCTATCTTTTTTCCTAATCATCTCTAATAAATAATCAGCTTTGTTTCTTTTAAATACAGCTGGCATAAGTTTATAGGCTTTATTATAATACTCCCATGCAAAAGAAGAATCTCCTTTCTTTAAGTAGATTGTTCCTAAGTTAAAGTAAGCAAGTGCCTTATTATAAATATAATTTATGGATGTCCCCTCTAAGGATTTCAGAAACTGTTCCTCTGCCTCATTAAGTCTTTCCTGATAAAAATACACCACGCCAAGGTTAATCCGTGCTGATGCATAACGAGGCTTCATTTTGACCGCAACCTCACAATACCTTTCTGCCTCATTGTATTTTCTCTCATTTATAAGATTCCTACAGGTAAAATAATTCTTTGAGAACACACTCGAAGAATGTCTCAGATATAAAGCAACTCCTCCAGCAATAATTAGACATAGGACAATGACAAGAAAAAAGACTAAAGGGGGAATTTCTCTATTAAAATTCATATATTCTTAAATATACTGTCCTATTAAAACCATTAGGTTAATCTTCAAGAATTATCTTCGAATTGCTTCGCGCAATATAACCTATGTTGTAGGCATTTATCTTAAAAGAAGAAAACAGGCTTATGACACTATCTGCTATATCTGGCTCAACAACAACAATCATCCCTATTCCCATATTGAACACGGAATACATCTCTTTTTCTCTGATCTTTCCCTTGTTCTGTATTATCCTAAATATTCTGGGCACAGGCCAGCTTTTCTTTTTAATTACCATACCTAAACCTTTTGGCAAAATTTTTGTAGCTTTACTGTAGAATGCCCCACCTGTAATATGAGCAATACCTTTAATAGTACCTCGCTTGTTGGCTATGGTATCTAATACAGAAAGAACGGGTTTTACATAAATACGCGTAGGCTTAAGCAACTGCCTTCCATGCTTTGCTACTTCTCTGTTTGTTAATACTTTTCTTACCAGTGAATAGCCGTTAGAGTGAATCCCACTTGAAGCCAGTCCAATTATAGTATCGTCCTCTTTAATTTTGCTTCCATCAATAATCCTATGTTTATCTACAATCCCTACACAAAAACCGGCTAAATCATACTCATCTCTATCATACATCCCCGGCATCTCTGCAGTCTCACCGCCAATAAGAACACAATCTGCTTCCTTTACACCTTTTTTAATCCCTTTTACAACCTCACTTAAAACATTAACTTTTATCTTACCACAAGCGATATAATCAAGAAAAAAAAGCGGCTTTGCCCCTAAACACACGATATCATTGACATTCATCGCCACCAAATCAATTCCTACAGTACTATGTATGCCTAATGCTTGAGCAATCTTTAACTTTGTTCCTACCCCATCAGAGGAAGAAACCAAAAGAGGGTGCTTATACTCTTTTAAGAACCTTACATCAAAGAGAGAAGCAAAACTACTAAAGGGATCTTCTGTTGATTTGTCTTTAATTTTTTTCACAAAAATCTCTGCTTTCTTTATATCTACTCCCGCCTTTCTATAAGTAACCATATTACTCCTCTAAAGCATATTTATGCACGTTATGGAACTTAAGTGGATATTTTCCATTCCAACAGGCAGTACAATAAAAATTGCTAGGATTCTTAAAGCAACTAAGCATACCCTCTAAACTTAAATAGCCTAAGCTGTCAACCTCTAGAAATTCTTCAATCTCTTTTATTTTCATGTTATGGGCAATGAGTTTCTTAGAATCAGGAAAATCTATCCCATAAACACAACCAAACCTATGAGGAGGACAAGAAATTCTTAAATGCACTTCTTTTGCACCCATATTGCGGAAGCTCTTTACTCTTATCTTAGAAGTCGTACCCCTTACAATAGAATCATCTACTATTACTACCTTCTTACCTTGAATTATCTCTTTTAAGAGATTAAACTTGAGCCTTACCCCAAACTCCCGTTTATTTTGATAAGGCTGAATGAAAGTTCTTCCTATGTAATGGTTACGAATTATACCTACTTCAAGTGGTATACCACTTGCCTTAGAAAAGCCCAATGCTGCAGAAGTACCTGAATCAGGAACTCCTATTATACAATCAGCATCCACAGGATGTTCTCTTGCTAATCTTTCTCCTAACTTTTCTCTTACCATATGCACTGTTTCTCCAAAGATGATAGAATCGGGACGGGAAAAATACACATGTTCAAACGAACAGAATGCTAACTTACGTGGCGTCTTGGGTATTTTATAAGAATGTATACCGTCTTTATCAATTATAACAACTTCTGCAGGTTCTACCTCCCTTACAAACTTAGCTCCCAATAAATCCAAAGCACAGCTCTCCGAAGATATAAAAAAAGTATCTTCTTTCTTCCCAATACAAAGAGGCCTAAAGCCTAAAGGATCTCTTATGCCAATAACAGAATCCTTATTCATCATAACCAAAGAATATGCTCCTCTTATTTTATCTAAAGCATCGAAAATCTTATCTAAAAGGGTGTTCTTCTTGGAACGCATGATAAGATGAAGAATAATCTCAGAATCAGAGCTCGATTGAAAGATAGAACCTTTAGTTTCTAAAGTTTTTCGTAAATAAGCAGAGTTTACCAAATTACCATTATGGGCAAGCGCTAAAGATAAACGGTGAGAATTAGCAAAAAGAGGCTGAATATTCCTTATGGCAGTGGAGCCTGTGGTAGAATAACGCACATGGCCAATTGCCTGATAACCTTTAAGTTCTTTTACTTTCTCTTCGGAAAACACCTCCCCTACCAATCCCATTCCCCGATAATGATGGAAACTTGAACCATCAAAAGTGATGATACCACAAGATTCCTCTCCTCTATGCTGCAAAGAATAAAGACCAAGGAATGTCAAAAGGGAAGCTTCCTGACTGTTATAAACACCAAATAAACCACAAAACTCTTTTACCTCTCTCATTTAACTAACCAATAAATAATCTACAGCATTTTTGATAATTTTCAATCCCCAAGGAAAAACTTCTTTTTTATGCCAGAAAGGATGATGATGTCTAAGAATGAAACGTTCAGGGTGCGGCATAAGACCTAAAACCCTTCCGCTTGCATCTGTAATACCTGCAATATTATTACAAGAACCATTAGGGTTATAGGGATAACCAGCAGTATTTCCCTTCTCATCAACATACCTTAAGGCAACCTGGTTATTACCTTCTATCTTCTCTAATATACTACGGGGAGCATAGAATTTTCCTTCACCATGAGCAACGGGAAGTTGTATAATATCAGGCAAATCTTTAAGCCACACTTCACGATAAGCCTTTTTAGGTATATTAAGATATACCCATCTATCCTCAAAACGCCAAGAATCATTGTCTGTTAAAGTTACTTTCTGGATGAAATCCAAATCTGGCAAAATTCCTGTCTTTACCAAGACCTGAAAACCATTACAAATTCCAAGAATTAACCCACCCTTATCTAAAAAGGCGTTAAGCATTTCTTTAAACCACAGATCTAATTCCAACGAAAATATCTTGCCTGCCCCCAAATCATCACCGTAGGTGAAACCGCCCGGAATACAGATAATCTGGTAACTTAAGAAACTCTTTTTCTCTTTTATAATATTAATATGGGACAGTTCTGTTTCCGCACCTGCTAACTTGAAGGCGAATTCCGTCTCTCTGTCGCAATTTGTACCGGCCGTGCGAAAAATTAATACTTTAGGTTTCATTTGAATTCACCAAATGTGCTTATCCACGCTCTATACAAAGAATCCAAAGAGTCATTAATCACTTCCTTACCGTCACTGCCATAAACAACAAAACGTTCATCGTCAGAGACACAACCAATTATCCCAAAAGGAACATCTCCGATACACCCCTCAAATTCATCTTTTCTATCCTTCCTCACTTCTACAATAAAACGAGAAGGACTTTCTGAGAATAATATCTCATAATTTAAAAGTTTGCTTTCGGTAGGTACTTCACTTAAGAAAATTGATGCTCCCCTTCTGCCACCTAAACACATCTCACAAACTGCTACAACCATTCCACCTTCAGAACAGTCATGACAGGAAGAAACCAAACCTCTATCTATCGCCTTCTCTAAGACAGAAAAAATATTTTTGGCATATTTAGCATTTACCTTTGGCACTCTTCCCTTATTATCTATACCCATAGCACGAAAGTACTCTGAAGCTGCCATTTCAGATGAAGTAAGCCCTAAAATATATATTAAACTTTCTTTATCTTTAAAATAATTGCCTATCACCTTAGAATAATCATCAATAACTGACAGTGCGGATATCAGTAATGTCCCAGGAATAGTAATGCGCTTTGCCTCTACTACATATTCATTGTAAAGGCTGTCTTTTCCTGAAATGAAAGGCGTACCAAAAAGAAGCGAGAAATCATAACATGCCTTGGATGCTCTGACTAAACCTGCTAAGGCATGCTTATCTGTAGGAGATGACCAACTAAAATTATCTAAAAGATAAGTCTTAGCAAGTGAACCTCCTACACAAAGAACATTACGCAAAGCCTCATCAATCACCTCTGCTGCCATCCAGTAAGGGTCAATATCAGAATAAAAAGGATTTATTCCCACCCCTATTGCCAGACACTTTCTGCTTCCTAAATTCGGCCTTATAACAGCAGCGTCAGATACACTTATTTTTTCTACTCCTAAGATTGGCTTTCCTACAGACTGCGCTTGAACCTCATGGTCATACTGACGTACTATCCAGTCCTTAGGAGAAATATTGTAGCGCGCAAGAAGCAACCTCAAATCACTATCATACCTTGTCTTCTCTTTTAACCTGTAATCAACCTCTTTTTTCTTTACCCATACTGCCTCTTTGCTTAAACGCGGGATACTATGAAGAAAGTCCATATCCAAGTCAGCAACCTTATTATTTTTATAAAATAGAGTCAATCTCTTTGTATCCACCACCTCCCCAATAATAGAAAAAGGGACCTCCTCCTCTTCAAAAATAGCTTTAATATTATTAATATTTTCCTTGTCTGTAAAGATAACCATTCTCTCCTGAGATTCAGATATCCATATCTCGGTATAACTTAGACCACTGTACTTAAGAGGAACCTTATCAAGATAAACTTGCGCTCCCCAGTCTTTAGCTAATTCTCCTATAGCACTGGAAAGACCTCCCGCACCGCAGTCTGTGATGGCACAAATAAGGTTTTTATCTCTTGCTCTGATAATTGCCTCAACCAATTTCTTTTCTTCGATAGGATTACCAATCTGAACAGCAGAAGTTAACTCAACAGTATCCTCTGATAATTCCACAGAGGAAAAAGTTGCTCCGTGAATTCCATCTCTGCCCGTGGGAGCTCCGCAAAGAATAATGACCTGCCCTTGTTTTACTTTCTTAAATGACGCCTCTTTAGGCAAAATTCCTACAGTACCACAATAAACTAAAGGATTTCCTAAGAAACGAGAGTCAAATACTACTGCTCCTGCTACTGTAGGAATACCCATTTTATTCCCATAGTCACTTACACCTTTGACAACGCCTTTAATTATTCTTTTAGGATGAAGGAGACCTGAAGGAATATCTTCGTAAGAAACTTTCCAGGGAGAAAAACAAAAAACATCTATATTAGCAATGGGCCTTGCAGAAACACCTGTCCCTAATATGTCACGAATAACTCCTCCTATACCTGTAGAAGCTCCCCCAAATGGTTCTAAACTGGAAGGATGGTTGTGAGTCTCTACTTTAAAGCAAACATTGCAATCTTTATCAAACTCTACTACTCCGGAGTTATCCTCAAACACAGATACGCACGCTTCGTGGGCTATCTGCTTTGTTGCCTCCATCACAGTAGTCTTCAAAAGATTATTGATCTTCTCTTTTCTTATAACATTACCTTTTTCGTCTACTTCTTTGTAATAAATTATCCCCCTAAAAGTCTTATGAGCACAGTGCTCTGACCACGTTTGGGCAATCGTCTCCAATTCACAATCTGTAGGATTTCTTCCTTTCTTTATAAAATAATCCTTAATTATTTTCATCTCCTCCAATGTCAAAGATAAGTTGCCTTTCTTTGATATGTCTATAAGTTCCTCATCGTCTGCCTGGATAATATTAATCTCTTTTAGCTCAAATTTGTATTCTTTACCCAAAAACTCCTCCAGGCTCTTAAGATTCTTTGTACTGTTGTAATCAAGAATGTGCTCAATAAGCGGATTATATAACAACTTCTGAGCTACGAAAGAAATTTCCTCAAGAGTTAAGTTGCTAAACCTATAGTACCGTGCTGTGCGTACATTCTCAACTTTGTAAGAAAGCTCACCTATGGCTTTTATAAGTGACAAAGCCACAGTATCACAAACACCGGGATTATAAGTTATAATTATTTCTTCATCACTGGGTCTTTTAGGGAAGAAACCTGTGGTTATAGAATACTCTTCTAAGATAGGGTCAACAAGAAGTTTTCTTGCTATTTCCTGAAGGGAATCTTCGTCTAAATCAGCCTCAATAAAATATATTTTTTTGGCAATGACCTCTGTTTCTTTGGATATGCCTAAATCCTTTATCTGATGAGCTAACCAAGAGGAAGGCGCCTCTTTACGCCTAACATCAATACGCCAAACCATTACTTTTTCCTTAAGTATAGTGACAAGAAAGAAAATAGATAATTAAAAAGGATAAGATAAATAATTATTTATCTTACCGCAGAATAACCCTACAGAATACGTTTATATATTTTGTCTATATTCTTCAGATAATTATAAGGAACAAAAATATCCTCTAACTCTTTTTCAGTAAGATACTTTCGTAAATGCTTGTCCTTTCTTGCTTCTTTTTTGAAGTCAGAATTATTATTTATAACCTTCAAAGAAATATCCTGAATGATGTTGTAGGCTTTAAGACGCTCTAACCCTTTATCCATAAGTTTAAGCAGAAGGCGCTGGGAAAAAACAAGGCCTCTATTTAACTCAATATTTCTTGCCATATTGGTAGAGTCAACTTTTAAATTCTTTATAACGCCCAGCATTTTCTTAAGCATATAGTCAACCATTATGGATGAATCAGGGATAATAACTCTTTCACATGAAGAATGGGAAATATCCCGCTCATGCCACAGATTTATATTCTCAAAGGCAGCAAGCATATTTCCCCGTAACAGACGAGCAAGACCACATATTCTTTCACAGATTATGGGATTCTGCTTATGAGGCATAGCGCTGGAGCCTTTCTGTCCTTTATAAAACGGCTCTTTTGCCTCCGCTACCTCTGTACGATGCAGATGCCTTATTTCTGTGGCAAATCTCTCAAGAGTTGCCCCAAGAAGAGCTAAAAGGGAAATATAATAAGCAAACCTTTCTCTTGAGACAACCTGGGTAGAAATAGGTGCATAGTTAATGCCAATCTTTTTGCATATGTATTTCTCAATATCAGGATCAAGATAAGCAAACGTCCCCACCGCTCCAGAGATTTTACCTTCTGCAACCGTATTGACCGCCCCTTTTAACATTTCTTCTTCCTTTTTCAGGTCAGCATAAAAATAAAGAAATTTTAACCCAAAACTATAGATTTCCGCATGAACGCCATGGGTACGGGCAACACATAAAGTATCTTTATACTTAACCGCTTTTTTCTTAACCTCATTTATAAGGAGAGCTAAATCCTGCAAAATTACCTTAAGGGAATCTTTTATCTGCCAGGCTAAAGTCGTATCCAAAAGGTCACTTGAGGTAAGTCCGTAATGTAAATAACGGGCATCTTTGCCTATAGAGGAAGAGACATCCTTTATAAAAGCAACTATGTCATGGTGGGTTTTTTCTTCTAACTTTTTTATGCGCGAAAGGGAAAATTTAGCTTTTTTTCTTATCCTCTTTGCTACTCCTTGAGGAATGCGTTTTTTTTTCTCAAGCGCCTCACAGAGTAGAATCTCTATCTCTAAGAAACGTTTAAACTTCTCCTCTTCGGTCCATATTCTGCTAATATCTTTGGGGCTATAGCGCTCAATCACGGCCTCTCCTTCTTCCCAAAACAAGCTCTCCATAATACCAAAACAACTCTTATTAGTCAACAATTATACAAAGAAATGTATCAGCAATGGGAAGTTTAGTTACTGTACAATGAATAGTTGATACTGTGCAATAAGCCACTAAGACACATCAACCCAATTAGTTATCAATCTTTAGATTAATAACTAACAGCTGTAGACTAATATCTGCTTGCATTAATCGCCTCTATCTTTTCTTCAATATTTTTAATGCGCTCAAGTATAGGAGGGTGGCTGCGCAGAAAAACCAAAGTGTAATTGCTCTTCGTGCCTCTTTTGAGTTTCTCCATCAAAGTAACACCTGCTTTAGGATTATACCCTGCCTTGTAAGTGTATTTTACAGCAAGGGAATCCGCTAAAAACTCATCCTGTCGAGAGTATCCCAAAGCAACAAGGTTATATATTATATCTGTGGCATCCCTTATAAGAACACTTTCGGCGTCTTTTAAGGCCAAAGAGAGGACTAAACTCATACCTAATGATGCCTGAAGACGCTTAACAGCGTGCCGCGCACATACATGACCAATTTCATGCGCAAGAACAAAAGCAAGTTCATCTTCACTTAATACATTCACTGCTTCTTTATTTACAAATATATACCCACCAGGAAGAGAAAAAGCATTTATGCCTTTTTCATCAATAATATAAAAATGGTAACTAAGGTAATTACGGTCGCACACTCTTGCTATTTTCTCTCCAATTCTTTCTACTTTTTTATTCAGAAAATAATCTTTTATAATATGATTGTCTCTAATAACCTCCCGTGCAATACTTTTACCTATGGACACTTCACTCTTATCATCTATAAAATAAATCTCTTTCTTTTCAGTAGCCGGATTATATACAGTAACACACCCTACCGTCACGACTAAAAACAAAAATATAAGTGCCTGCCGCATAAATACACCCCCCCTTACTGGATCTATTCTACCACACGTATGTCAGAAGGAGAACTTGCGATAATCTCTGGACCATTATAAGAACGAATACGGCCTGTTATCTCAACGGTTTTGCCTTTATAGAAAGTTAAAGGATCAATCCCAACCTTACTAAACTGGCCGTAACAATCTTTAAAAATAACAATAGTAAAATCCTTCCGGTAATCCTTACCGAAATTTAAATAGAGTGCCTTCTTAGACATATAAGTGTTTAATACTACTCCCCTTACTGTCCTTATCTGATTAATATACTTATGAGCATCTGTGCTTTCTATCACCTCATAGCTTCCCCATAAACCTTTTCTCTCTCGGCGTGCCTTTTGCTGCAAGCTAAAAAATAAATCTGTATATTTTACATTAGGAGGGCGCGTATAAACAACAGCATAACCTTCCTCTATAAGCTTGGCATTAACAAATTTATCTCCTACGAAACAATATCCGAGAAGGCGACCATACTTATCACTTCTTTCAACATCAAACTCTATCTTCACAAACTTTCCTTCTACAAGACTACGATTAAAATTCTTTGCCTCCAAAGCAAAAGGCTGAGGAGAATAGATAAAACGGCCGTTTTTCTTTATACGTACCTCTGGAGTATCCAAGCCTATGTAACGCAATAACTTACCATTAGAGAGCCTTACAGTATCGCCATCAATAACCTTAACTATCTTTATATGGGTATAATCGGGGATAAAAGAACAACCTAGGAAAAAGATAAGAAAGAATAGCCTTATCACTCTAAATCTTTAACAATTTTTGTAAAAATATCTTGGGCGATGTATGGTTTGGGTAAAAGATATTTGCGAGCGGAAACTTTTAATCTCTGTATATCGGAGGAAATGCTCTCAATCTTGACAGCAATTCTAACCTCTGACATCTTTGCTTTAATTATTCCACTTGACTCCCGTGCCAAAAGAATGTCTGCACCACTAGATTCCAGCCTATCCCGACAAACAATCCATAAATCATGATACCCTATATTTATATTGCCCATGGCAGAGTCATTGCTTAAAACATATCCTGTAACTACACCTGTCCCTACCAGAACAGGAACACACCCCATAATGAGAACTGTTGCTAAAAGTAAAATGTATTTACTCATTTTCTTTATCGACCTTAGAAAAATTAGCTATAAAAAAATCTTCTATTATATGCTTAGCTTCCTTAGTTTTTTTACTCATCTGGCTACCCAAAAAGAAATCATAGCCTTTGATACCAAGAAGTAGTATATCAAATGAACCATTCCTTTGCAAGTATTTAGCTGCCAACTGTAAAGAGGCATTATGTGTCATATAAAAATGATTATTTATCTCTGCTATTGGAAAAATCCTAAACCGTTCCTCACCCTCATAAGAAGCTGCATCGAAAAATACAATCAAATCAACATTATAATCCCTTATTTTACCAAGGTGATTCTCTAAAGATTCTCCTACATTTAAAGTTTCTATAGTCAACTTACCGCTTAAACTCTCAACAAGAGAAGAACCAACCATATCATCGCTACGCCACTCATTACCCATACCCACCAGTAAAATAGACTTGCTCTTATCAATACGATTCTTAAGCTCATTTAGTGTTTGCGTCTCTTTATAAGAAGGACAAAATATATCGTACTCTTCCAGTGCTGCAGTAAGTCCGTCTAAATCGTTAAATCTGATAGTCTTTAGGCCTAACTTCTTTGCTTCTTCAATAAGGTCTTCTCTATCATCTATGTAAACTATATCCTCATAAGGTGAGTTACTTACTCTATTAAGCTCCTGGTAAATCTTTGGATGTGGTTTTATTGCTCCTACCTTAAAAGAAAGAACTAACCCATCAAATAAAGAAAAGACATCACTCCATTTATCTTGCAAATAATTAAAATGAAGTTCATTTATATTAGAAATTAAATAGATCCTGTAAATACTGCTTATCCTCTTTATAAACTCAATAACCTCTTCCTTGGGCCAAAATATTTCACACCATATACTCTTAAACTCATCAAAACTGATATTTGCCTTAAAAGCCTCTATAAACTTATTATAAAAATTACTTGCACTTATCAACCCCCTTTCAAAGTCAGCACCAAAATCTTTATAAAAAAGTGCGTTAATAATATCCTCCAAAGAAGTATCTATTTTACCTTCCATTCTATGAATGGCATGGTTATAATCAAAATCAAAAACCACCCTCCCTAAGTCAAACGCCAAACATTTCATAGTCTACATTAATAATTAGTTAACGCTTATTTCTTAGCTCTCAGCTGTTAGCTCTTAGTTCTTAGTTTATAGCTCATAGCGATTAGCGTTTAGCGATTAGTAAATACTATCCACTATACGCTATTCTCTACACCCTACACCCTAAACCCCAACATAAAGGTCACCACGTCACCAGTAAAAAGAACCACCAAGCCACCCGTAAATGGTCTATAGTCAATGGTCAATAGCCATACTAATCGCTATCCGCTATTTACTACACCCTAAATACTATGAACTAACAGCTAACAACTAAGAGCTAATCTCTATATACTATACGCTATTTAGTATTTCTTATTTCCGTGGCGATAAGGACGTTTTCTGTTCTTTTCAATCTTTTCTAATATTGCTTTCTCTAAATCAATCTTCTTTCTCCCGCAGTAATCAAAAATCCTTATACAACAGTCTGCTAATTCCTCAGCAACTTCCTCTTTACTTCTATGTTCCCTTAGGGCCTCAAGGGCCTCAGAAAGCTCTGAATGCATAAGGGCAATAAGCTCAGCGTCATTTCGTCTCTTATCCCACCACCCTTTCTCCTTGGCAATAGAATAACACACCTTAACTAGTTCACCTATAGAAATTAACATATAATTTTTTAGGAGGTAACTACTACTTTGCGCCGGCAGTAAGGACAAAGAATCTTAAACCGCTCCCACCGTCCTAAATCAACGCCGGCAGGGACTTTGTCTCTTAAACCAATGTGCTCTTGGGAAAAAGCAATCAAAGAGGTATTTGAGGTATATAAAGGACCTAATTTCTTTATTGTCCAGAGTATCTGTTCTTTTGGGGCAATTGGTTTCTTACAAATCTCACAGACAACAAGCTCTTTCTCAATAACCTGAAACAATTCCTTTCTATCCTCTGTAGTAGAAATATCAAATTCATTGGAAAGCACTATCCCTTTCTCTGTTAAACAGTTAAGTTGGCATTGGCCACATTCAATGCAGATATCCCAACGCACAGTAAGAACTCTTTTGTGCCCCGATGGTGTTTGAACATCTTTAAAAGAAAGAGCACCTGTAGGACAAACGTTAACACAAGCACCACAACCCACACACTCCTCCTCATGAAAATAAGGTTTGCCACGAAAAGAAATAAAAGGTATATGAGGTTGCGAAGGGAACTTTGTGGTGTAAGGCTTACTGAATAAAGCTTCCAATGCTTTCTTAATCTCTCTTAATTTAGGATATTTCATACTATCTCCTTTTATATAAACTAATCGTTGTGATACTGGTCACATTCACTCTTATGCCATAATTTAACCCCTGCACGGTGAGAAGCCCTCGCTAAAGCGTGAGCAGAAGTAGGTGAAGTAAGCACTAAGAAAAGTATCGCTAAAAGACATTTTATACCTGCGCCTGAAATCCCCATTATCAAGAATGTACCAAAAAGAATACTACAGGTTCCAAAAGTAACACATTTGGTTGCTGCCTGCAGACGATTATAAACGTCAGGCAGACGCACAAGCCCTAAACATCCAAAGAAATCAAACCCAAGACCAACACCAATAAATATTAAACCTATAATATTACTCATCGAAATCCTTACCTTCCAGAAATTTTGCTAATGCCAAAGTAGAAATAAAACTCTGTAGTGCCCATGCAATACCTATATCAATATACCAGTTTCGTTTGGTGGTAATCGTCAAGAGAGCACATATACCAATGATAAGTATACCCAGCATATCTATAGCCACAATCCTATCAGAAGCAGTTGGTCCACGCATAATCCTGAAGAGACATAAAAAGGCGCTTAAAGCAATAATACCCAATGCTCGTTTAAAAAAGTTCTCAAAGGGTACGCCTTTACAAGAAATTACCTCCAAAGGATGAAATATTACTATACTTAAAACCAGCATAATCAACGACAATCCTATAATATATTTTGTATATCTCATTTTAGTCAAAAACTTTCTTTAATATTCTCTCAAAACGATAAACAATACGTTTAGTAGCCTCTTCTGTGTTCTTAGAACAAACATAAATCCAATGCACATAGAGTATACCTTTATCTTTATCAATATCAACTGTTAATGTTCCCGGCGTAAGGGTAATAGAGTTTGCTAAGAAAGTTAAAGCGGTATCTGATTTAAGGGCTGTTTTAACCTTAACAATACCGGGTCGCACAGGCAGCTTGGGGTGTAAAACCCTGTAAGCGACATCCAGATTTGCTTTAAAACACTCCCATACAAAAATAGGAACGTAATAAAGAAACCAGAAGTATCTCTCAGCATGTTTAAAAGCATGGGGGCGACGTGTAAATAAATCTCCTGTTAAGAAAGCAACCAAAGAAGACACTAAAACTCCCACCACAACGTTATCTAAACTTAAAGAAAAGGTGATAAGAACCCAAATTATAAACCCCAAAATAAAAAGAATTATTCTGCTTTTCATCTCAACACACTAAAAACCAAACACTTATAACCTACGCCATGTACCAATACTTCTTTAGCAGGCCAGAGAAATAAAGAACTTAAATAAGGTAAGATTAAAATTCCTCCTACAATACAAATAACTGCTAGTATTACCATAGAAAACTGCATAGACCAAGGGACTTCTTTTAAACTATCATACGCCTTTTTTAGACTTCCAAAGAAAGCGTATTTCTGAACCTTCATAAAGGAAGAAAGAGTCAATATGCTTCCCACGATTGCCCAGAACGCCAAACCTATTCTATGAGCCTGGATGCAGGCGATAATTATTATCAGCTTACTCCAGAAACCATTAAAGGGAGGAACTCCTGAGATAGCCATCGAAGCAACCAGGCTTGTTGAGGAGGTAACCGGCATTTTTCTTCTTAACCCTCCCATCTCTTCGAGGTTGCGCGTACCAATAGAATATTCAATTGCTCCAGAATTAAGAAAAAGCAAAGACTTAAATATAGAGTGGTTAAAAAGGTGAAATAACCCTCCCAAAATCCCTAACGGCGTACCTAAACCTAACCCTAAAATAATATAACCCACTTGGCTTATAGAATGGTAAGCCAAAAGACGCTTCAAATCCATCTGCCCAATAGCTAAAAGGACTCCTACCATAATAGAAAGTACTCCCAAAGAAGTAAAAATTCCCAATAATGCTTTGTTTACTCCTAATACATTATAAAAAATTCTTATAAGAGCATATATGCCCAGTGCTTTTATAAGCACACCGGACAAAAAAGATGAAACTGGAGCCGGTGCTGAAGGATGAGCATCAGGAAGCCAAGCATGAAAAGGCACAATAGCGGCCTTTAAGCCAAAACCTAAAATAAAAAGCACACTCACAAAGACAACAACGTTGCTGGGTGCCTTTGCTTGCAAAACACCCGCTAAATCAGCAAGATTTAGAGTTGACGTATAGGAATATAGAAATGCTATACCAAGCAGAATAAAAGAAGAAGCAAGGGCACTCATTATGATATATTTAAAAGCAGCTTCTAACTCCTCTGCTTCCACGCCATAAGCAACTAAAGCAAAACTTGCAACCGAAGCAATTTCTAAGAAAACAAACATATTAAAAATATCTCCACTTACAACAATACCATTCATGCCTGCAAGCATAAGAAGAAACAAAGCATAAAATTTCCATTTTGCAGTATACTTCCTCATATAGCTAATACAAAAAATATTGAGCATAAACGCTATTAAATTAATAGTAACCAGCATAAAAGAAGACAGCCCATCAACTACCAAGTTAATCCCAACAGGAGGAAGCCAACCGCCTATTTTATAGACTATAATTCTTGAAGAAAAATGTGGCAGGATAAACAACACAGCACAGGAGAGAATAAAAGAAAAACCACTTCCTATGTTAGATAAGAAGTCAGAGATAAACTCAGAACGTCTTCCCACCATCACAATAAGAAATGCCATTGCTAATGGAACAACAACAAACAAAGGTACCATCTTACTTACCCTCTCAACTTCCGTATCTTAGTAATATCGAATGTACCGTATTTCTCGTAAATTCTTATTGCCACAGCCACTACTAAAGCAGTAGTTGCTAAACTAATTACAATGGCAGTTAAAACAAGCGCCTGCACAAGGGGATCAACCATGTTAGCAACATCAGCGCCGGGCGAATGTATAGGAGCATGCCCTCCCATCCGATATCCAAATATAATAAGGAAAAGGTTTACCGCATACTCGCAAATAACAGTGCCAATAATTATCTTAATGAGATTTCTCTTGCGTAATATACCGTAAAGACCAATTACAAAAAGCACAAAGCACAATATATAACTACTCATTCCTTCACCTTAAATTTAAGAGCAATCAGAGCTAAGAATATAGCAAAAAGCCCAAAAGTAACCTTAATGCCGATAGCTAAATAGGAAAGAGGTATTGTACCTGCAGAAAAAAGGCTAAAAGGTTTTCCTTTAGAAAGCCAATCATAAAAAAAGTACCCTGCTTTATATCCTAAAACAGCAATGATAAGGAACAAAAGTCCACCTAAACCTTCAAAGAAAGATATAAACCGTTTAGAAAGCCGTCTAAGCGCCTCCTCCCTACCAAAGGCAAGCATTAGATGAATAAAAGAAAGAGCAATAATTACCCCGCCAGCAAAACCTCCTCCGGGAGAAAGATGACCATGTGTAACTATATATATACCATAAAGAAGAATGAGTCCTACGGTAAGACGTGTAACTACTTTAACAATAAGACTCATCCCGGCTTCTTGTCTATAACTCTTCTTCATTATCAACCTCTTCTATCTTTTTTCTTCCTTTCTTGCGCATAACTGCCAACACTCCTACCACCGCCGCAAAAAGTACAGTTGCTTCACCTAAGGTGTCATAGGCACGAAAGTTAAGGACAATACTAGCTACTAAGTTAGCTGCTCCTGTTCTAGTTAAACCCTCACTCAAATAAAACTTTGAAACCCGCATTAAAGGTTCCCCAAACCGAGGTAAATCTTTTAAGGCTGTGTAACCCAGATACAAAAATACTGCTAGAAATACAAAAGTTGCTGTTGTATTAAAAAACCACCGCCCTGTGGTAGAGAAAGGCAAATCCTTCTTTATAGTAGCACGAATAAGAATAACCAAAATCAATATCTCTACTACCAACTGTGTAATAGCTAAGTCTGGAGCTTTTAAGAGAAGAAAAGAAATACTTAAAGCTAAGCCGCTGGTTCCTACTGCCACTACTGCCGAAAGTAAGTCTTTAACCTCAAGAGCAATTAAAGCTCCCAGAATCATAAAAATTATAAGAACATCAAGAATCAACATATCACCTTAAAAAAGCAAAAAATAGGCCCATCACCCCTAAAAGACACCACACAAGGTATGTAGGAAGTACGCCGTTGTGCAGATACCTTAAAAATCGCATACACCCAAATACTAACCTTTTCCCCTCCTCATATATATCAAAAACTTTTTTGTCTGCTTTATCATAAATTCCGCCCAACAAAGGTAACGTCTTTATATTGCCATAGAAATCTTCTGTCTTTAAGTTGTCCTCCAATTCTTCTCCTCCAAGATAGGTTCTGCTGGTGCGAATTTTACCGGCAGAAATTATAAAGAAGACTATACCAATAAGAATACCCAAAAGGATAAGATTAGTGGCTAAAACAGAACTAAAAACTCCTTTAATAGGAATATTTCCTACGCTACTTACTATAAACTTAAGGGCGGTGGAGCTAAAAAATACACCGTATACAATACACAGAAAAGCAAGCATAAGAGGAGAAAAATAAAGCAACACGCCTACTTCTTTTACTTTTTTTCTGCTTTTGCCCAAAAATATCCCTGAAAGAAGTTTCAAGAAAGAAGCCAGAGTAAGTCCCGAACCGATAAGAGCAGCAATTAAAGAGAAGGCAACAACAGTCTTAAGAAGAAAACTGGAGGTGTGGCTAAAAGAGTCAATTAACCCCTGATAGACCATCCATTTGGAAACAAACCCATTAAAGGGAGGAATACCCGAGATAGAAAAAGAAGCAATAATCATGATAATAAAGGTTAAAGGCATATATTTACCCAGTCCTCCCAGCTCTTTTAATTCGCTGCTCTTAGTTTCTTGTTCTACATTTCCTGTACCTAAAAACAAACACGACTTATAAATGGCATTATTAAGCATATGAAACAACCCTGCCCCTATACCTATTGGAGTAGCGCACCCAATGCCTAAAACCATATACCCTACCTGTGAGACTGCATGATAACCTAAAAGCTTCTTTACATTGTGCTGAACAAGTGCCATCATTACCGCAGCAACCACTGTAGAGGCTCCTATAACTAAGAGGATAATCTTTGCAGTATTATTAAGAATGAAACTGTCTTTGACTATTCTTGCTAAAAGATATATCCCCAAAAGCTTATCTAAAGAAGCCGGTAAATAAGCTACAACAGGTATTTTTGCCTCAGCGGCTACCTCTGGAACCCAAGTATGAAAAGGCATTGCACCAGCCTTGGCAAAACACCCACTAGCGATAAGAATAAACGAAAGAAGGGCTAACCCATTATTAATAGAAAGACTATAGTAATCAAGTGAAAAGTTAATAGTAGTTCTATGATAAGTTAAATACATATAAATGATAAATCCTAAAAGCATAAGCCCATCACTACCCCCTACGATGATAAAGGTCTTTTTAGCTACGAGGGAAGTTTTATCGGAATCTGATAAATTAACCAGTTCAAAAAGGGCCAATCCTAAAAATCCCCAAAAAACAAGAAGAAGCCACACATTGCGAGAAAAAACTACCCCTAAGCTTGCAAAAGAAGTAGCAAAAAACCACACGTAATAGTCTAATTTATTTTTCTTAATAAACCCTAAAGAATAAATAAAAATAATTACTGTAAAAAAGACAATAAAAACTCCTACGAATAAAGAAAGGCCATCAAAAATAAAAATATTACTTCCCATACTGTTTTCTTAACTGCTCTCTTAAAATTTCTGTTTTGCGTTGAGAAAGCTTAATAAGGTCTTCTCCATTAAAAAGCTTATTCCCCTTTCTGTCAAAAGTAACGCTACGCTCTGTGCAACAATAACAGGGATCAACTGCCGCAAGAGTTATAGCCGCATCAGAGATTGTATACCCGGGAACACTTACCAAATTGGTTGCTACATTCATAAACGAAGGAGCCCTTACTTTATGTCGTACAGGACGGTTTGTTCCGTCACTGCGGACATAATGAAAACATTCCCCTCTTGGTGCCTCAACGCGCCCTATGCCTTCACCTGGGGGTATATCTCTTACTTCAACAGCAATTTCTCCCCGTGGCATTTTATCTAAAGACTGCTCAATAATTCGACATGACTCAAACATCTCCAAAATCCGCACTACAACCTTAGCATACACATCTCCCTCTTCGCAAGTTATTACTGACCAATCAACCTTATCATAACAGGCATAAGGGTCATCGCGGCGTACATCAATGTCAACACCGGAAGCTCGTGCGGTAGGGCCCTCCGCCCCAAAAGAAATTACATCTTCCTTACTTAAAACCCCTATTCCTTTGGTCCTTTTGTGAATTATAGGATCGTCTTCTACTGCCTTCTGAAACAATCTCAAATCCTTATACACATCCTTGATAGTCTTTCTGATAGTAGAATAATCCTCTTCCTTTATGTCACGGCGTGCCCCTCCTATCTTCATCATAGCATAGCTGTTGCGGTTTCCGCTTATAAGCTCAAATAAATCAAGAACGGGTTCTCTTGCTTTCCACGCCCACATCCACACTGTATTATATCCAATAAAATGGCCTGCAAGACCTAACCATAAAAGATGGGAATGAATACGTTCAAGTTCAGCAACAATCATTCTGATATAACTTCCTCTTTCTGATGGTTCTATTCCTAAAAGGTCTTCTACAGCTAAAACATACGCGAAAGGATGAGAAGTGGAGCATATCCCACATATCCTTTCCACAAGAAAAGTTACCTGGTCCCAGTGTTTGCTTTCTGATAATTTCTCAATCCCGCGGTGATTGTAACCAATCTCGATTTCTAAATCTACCACATTCTCTCCTTCTACAACCAGTTTAAAAAACTCTGGCTCCTCCTGCAAAGGATGGTAAGGACCAATGGGAACTATTTTTCTCTTTTTGTTAGCCATTTTCATCCTCTTTGTCTTGGGGATAAGGCTTCTTTTCAAGAATACAGGTTTTTCTTAAAGGATAATTGCCTTCTGGCCAGTCGTGGTCCAAAAGAAGATGCTTTAAATCAGGATGTCCTATAAATTTTATCCCCAGCATTTCATGAATTTCTCTTTCTACCCACTCAGTGGCGCGGAACATCGGCACAAGAGAATCTACCTCAGGATTATGCCGCTCATATACAAAAACTCTCACGTTAAATAACTCACCGGTCTTATCAGAACCAAAATGGTATATAAGTTCAAAATTATCCCCGTTATCCACACCGCTTACAGTAGAAAGGCGCATCTTAAAATCCTTATAAAGAACTTCCGCTACTGAACGCAGATTACTTTTGTCAATGGTAAAGTAGATACGGCGGGGATTCTTCACAAACCAATCTTTAAATTTACCTTCCAGCTTTTTCTTAACTTCGTCTTTTATCATTTCTTTGTTACCTTCTCAATAAGCTTGACAATGCCTGCAATTATTGCCTCCGGTTTGGGAGGACAACCTGGTATATAAACATCAACAGGAATAATCTCATCTAATGGTGCTTCCATAGAATATGACGGCCGAAACATATGCTGACTACACGGGCACGTTCCTACTGCCACTACAAAACACGGTTTAGGTGCCTGCTCGTACACTCTTTTAAACCGCTTTAAGGACTTTTTATTCATCGCTCCTGTAACAAGAAGAACATCGGCATGCCGGACACTACCCACAAGTTGCATACCAAACCGCTCAATATCAAAACGAGGGGTAAGACAGTCAAGAATCTCAATATCACAGTTATTACAGGAGCCAGCACTCACATGATAAACCCACAATGACTTTGTAATAATTTTTTCCTTCAACCCCATTTTAATACCCCAGTATTGCCAGAACTACACCAATACACCCCAAAGGAAAAAGAAAAAACCAGAAAAAACTTAGAATATCTTTTATACGCAAACGAGGATTAGTATTTTTTATTACCGAGATAATAAGCACCATCATAATATATTTATATACTAAATGCCATCCTAAATTCTTTCCCAAAAAAAGCAGGACTATCAGAAGAGGAAGAATAAAATAAAGCAATGCCTTTGTAATCTTAAAAAAACCTAAAAGAGGTCCACAATATTCGATAAAAGGTCCCCCCATTATCTCCTGCTCAGCTTCGCTTACATCAAAAGGGACAATACCCAACTTTGCCTGAATATAAAATACCCCCAGCATAAACCCTATAATACCAGAAATACTCCAAAGATGCGAACCAAACTCATGTTGATAGTTTATTATTCCTACCAAGGATATTATTCCTTTGGATTTAATAATGGTAATAATTAAACTCACAATAAAAATGAACTCATAAGAAAGCATGAGCTTAATTTCTCTGGAAGCACCTGTTGTAGCAAGAGGGTTAGAAGAAGCAACTCCTCCCAGAACAATAAAAAGAGAAGGGATAACAAGTAAATAAAGAATAACTATTACATCCCCTACAAATCCTTCCCCGTAAAGATAACTGGAGTTGATCATAAAAGACAAAAGTAAAACAGAAGCAAAACTTATGATAGGAGATAGGATAAAAAGCGTCCTATTTGCTCCTTCAGGTATAATCTGCTCTTTATAAAAGAGCTTGGCAATATCAATAAAATTCTGATACCAAGGAGGGCCAACACGATACTGAAAACGGGCACTAAGCTTTCTCTCCAGCCACCATCCCCATCCTCCTAAAAGAATAGTAAATAAAAAACCAGGGAAAACAAAATATTCAAAAATAAACATTACCGCTTTTTATAAAGAATAGTATCATCCTTAAACCACTTGGAAGAACGTACTGCCAATCTATCAGAAACAAAAAATACACCCTTCTCTATATCTTCTTCCTTAATATCCTTTATCTCTATGGCAGAATAAGGACAACTCTCTATACAGAGAGCTTTTTCACTACTAAGACATAGAACACACTTGGAATCAAGAAATGTCAAGAAATCAGGAAGAATTGTCCCAAAAGGACAGGCAATACTACAGGTTTTACAAGAAGTACATAAGAAACGGGCACGCCTTAAAATGCCATTTTCATCTTTTTTGAGAGCATTGTGATAACAGGAACTAACACAAGGAGCTTCTTCACACCTACGGCACAACACACTAAAAGTAGCCAACTCCCTTATGGAAGTAATACCGTTATTCTGAGGATGAAAAATATAACTACACTTTACCACGCACTCCTTGCAATTATCACATTTCTCTAAATCAATAAATAGTCGCTTCATCTTCTAATCCCAGATATCGTGAATATCTTTTATATCTTCAAATCTAAAAACTGGTCCATCTTTACACACGTAATATTTACCTAAACGACAATGTCCGCATTTACCTAAGCCACAGCTCATATTTTTCTCCATAGAAAGATAAATATTAGAAGGCAAAAAACCCAACTCAAGAAGCTTTAAGGTTGTAAATTTCATCATTATCGGAGGACCACAAACAATTCCTACAGCCTCTTTTACCTTAAGGGGTAAGTTATCTAAAATAGTGGTTACTACCCCCACATTGCCTTTCCAATTAGAATCCCCTTTATCTACAGTTAAACGTAACTGAACATTGCGGTGCTTTGCCCAATCATTAATTTGATATTTATACACAATATCAAGGGGAGTGCGCGCTCCATAACAAATAACTATCTTTTTAAAATCACTAAGGGAAGAGAATAAAGTAAAAATAAGAGACCGCAAAGGAGCAAGTCCTACTCCTCCTCCTACAATAAGAATTTCTCTGTTGCGGAAATTATCTACAGGATAACCTTTTCCATAAGGACCACGCACACCAAGCACATCTCCCTCTTTAGCATCATGAAAAAGACCTGTAACCCTTCCCACTTTCATAATGGTAACTTCAAACTCATCTTTACGCAAAGGACTTGAAGAAGGAGTAAAAGGCGCCTCTCCCACTCCAGGATAGGTTAATTCTACAAATTGTCCTGTAGAAAAAGAGAATTCTCTTTCTGTTTCAAACACAAACGTTTTTATGCTGGGAGTCTCTTCGATTATTTTTATAATCTTTGCTTTTATAGGAGAATAAATACCCATTACCTTATACTTTGGCTTTGTTGCCGTAGAGAATCCTAAAGATTTCCCGTAAATCAATCTTTGCTATACAACTTTCAATACAACGGCCACAACCAGTACAGGCATAAACCCCAATCCTGTCGGGGAAAAACTCAAACTTTTTTATATATTTGTTACGCAATCGTTCTTTACGGAACTTAAGAGGATTGGCTCCCCCAGCAACCCGACTGAAATTTTTATATTGACAACCATCCCATATACGCGAACGCAAATAATCATTTCCCTTTTTACTATCGGCAAGAAGAAAACAATGGCACGTAGGACAATTCATAATGCACGCTCCACACTCTACGCAATTCTGGGCTTCAGTCTCCCAAACCTCATTATCATAACCCTTCTTTATAAGCTCATAAAGAACGCCTCGAGGAGGAAGCTGGTGCTGTTTTATGCTCTCTTTTAAAGAATCTACTATCTGACTACGATTAGCTTCTCTCTCTGTTAGATAATCGTCCCTAACCATTTGAAAAAGGCTGCGATTGTCATCTACTATTTTTCTCCCTTTATCAGAACCAATATCAACAAGAAAAACATCATCTACAATAGAAATATTTAAGTCAAACATATCTTGAGGGTAAGGCGGAATATCCAGGCTCAAACAAAAACATACCTCTTTAAAGGCAGTACAATCACTTGAAATAATAATGTTATTCTCGCGCATATACTTATAACTTTCATCAACCTCGCCCTCCAGAAACACGTAATCCTGGATTTTTAGCGACTGCAAATCGCAAGCCTTCACCCCTACAATACAAAAAGGTTTTTTATAAGAATCACTTTCCGGAAAATACACTCCCAATGATTGCTGAGAAGGTAAAAGAAACTGACGCAGAGAAGTTACAGCACGGTACTTATTAAAGGTAAAACTACCATTAAAAGTTTCAAAGATATAGTTATCATCGCCATAAGGAGAGACTACATTGTGGGTTTTAGAAATATTCTCTAAAAGTTTTAAAAAGTTCTGTTTTGTTACAACAAAAGTCTTTTCCATCACAGATTGTGAATTATTTCACAATTTAAGGAACAAAAATAAATTTTTTAAGAAAAAAGTATATCAATAAAAGTAATCTTGTCAATAAAAATATTTACGGTAGTCACCGTTTCTTCTTCTATATTCACTAGCACAAATAATGTAAAAAGGTACTTCAAACAGAATTTTCTGCATCTCATATATAATTGATAAAAGTATAAACGTTTATACGATACTTATACCCCTCTATTTACTCAATATTTTCTTAATAAGCTCAAATATATCTTCGGGTTTTATTGCCTTAAGACATAAAAAACCTTTGTCACAGTTATGAGCAAGACAAACAGTACATCCCACGTCTTTATGGAAGAAAAAAGAATTCTTGCCTAAAGGGCGCCAGCGACGGGGAGAAAGACCAGGATCACTACGCCCAAAAATGGATATTACTGGTCGGCCCAAAGCAGCAGCAATATGTACAGGACCACTATCATTAGAAACAAGAACTTCTACTTTCTCCATCAAAGCTCCCAGCTGCCCAATATTTAATTCTCCTCGTAAATCGACCAGATACGACCTCCCTTCAAACAGCTCATCACAAAACCTTCTTTCTTCCTTTGAAGAAATAATCAGAATAGGCTTATCAAAAGTATCTTTAATCATATCAACGAGTTTGCCAAAATAAGAAATAGGCCATCGTTTAGAGGGGCACGAGGCTGAAGGATGAATAACAAAAAACTTATCATTATCATTTAACCCTTTTTCTCTCAATAAGGCGGCTACTTTCTTCTTCGCCTCTTCTTGAACAGGGAAAAAAAGAGCGTGCTCAACTACGGGGATACCTGCCAAATGTAAAATATCAAGGGTATACTCCATCTCATGTTTGATACCATTTTGTTTAGTATGAGATAATCGGTGAGTAAGAAGTATCCCCATCTTCCTATCCCAACCTACACGCATAGGAATCCTCGCAAAAAAAGTTATCATATGTACGCGGTTTGTAGGATGTAGAATTAGCGCTAAATCAAATTTTTTTTTGCTCAAGGAAAGAGCAAATCGTAAAGACGAAGCAACGCTTCTATGTCGGCCATATTTATCATAAATAATTACTTCATCAAGATAAGGATTACCCAAAAGAACATCTTTGGTGTAGGGACGGCACATAAACGCAATAAAACTTGAAGGATAAGCAAGACGCAAATTCTTTATTACAGGTGTAGAAAGAATAACATCGCCTAAACGGTCTGTACGAACAACAAGAATTTTCTTAGGTTCTTTCATGACAAATCATTCTTAATCATCGTTCGCAACGCCTCTATCACCTTCTTGGATTCTATCTCTTTCATACACTCACAGTTACGATAACACTCTGCTTTACCGCATGGTCGACACTCAACACTCCCATTAGTAATAACTCTATAACATTGGGAAAACGGCCCATAATAATTTTCATTAGTAGGCCCAAAAAGGGCAACAATCTTTAGATTCAGATAACTTGCCAGATGAAGAAGACTGGAGTCAACACAAAGAATTGCCTGACAATAATGAGCCATAAGATAATAAACTTCTGCAAGAGTGGTCCTACCAGAAAGATCAATTACCCCTTCCATAAGACTAATACCCTTATAGTAAGAAGCGCTCTCTTTACTACCAAGAAGAATAACGGAATACTCAGGGAGGATATGCTTTAAAACCTCTTTAAGTTTATCCTGAGGATAAATCTTAATATGTGACCGAGAATAGGTAGACACACAAATTGAAGGTTTAAGTTCAAATGATTCAATATGCATCTTCTCTCTATCGTCAAGAATAATCTCCCCTCGGCTAGCTTTATCCACCTTAAGAAAAGACGAAACCAAAGATATGTTCTTATCCTTATTATGCAAAGGCATCTTACCTAAGCGAATTAAAGGGGTATGTTTTTTAATCCCTAAAATAAGCGGCAATAGAGAGTGCTTAAAATCAATCATTAAATCATATCTTCCCCTCAAATCCCCGCAGAACTTTCTCTTATCCTTTATCGACCAGTGTTTATCATAAACAAACACATTATCAATAGAACTGTAACGGGACAGAAAATCATGCGTGTAAGAAGAGGCAATTGCTGCTATCTGACTCTGCGGGTAACTTGCCCGGATAAGGTCAACTGCAGGAAAAGTAAGAATTACATCGCCGATGTTTGTGGGAAAATTAATAAGAATGTTCTTAATCATCTTTTTTTCTTAGAATGCTATTTACAACCTCCGCTACCTCCTCCGGTTTAACTGAACGCATACAGATAAAATTCCGCTCACACCTTTTGATATAACATGGGACAGAACAGGTGGTGTTACGAAAAATTATTTTCCCTTTCGTTGAGGAGCGCGGAGAGGTAAGAGAAGGGCTCGTAGCGCCGTATATTCCCACATAAGGTGTCCCCACAGAAGCAGCAATATGCAGAGGCCCAGAGTCTCCTGTCACAACGACATTCATCCTTCTATAAACTGCCGCTAACTCTAAAAGCGTGGTCTTCCCTGAAAGGTTAATGACAAATTTCTCCTTCTCTAGACGTGGAAAATAAATCTTATGATAAGAACCAGTAATAAAGAATTTGACCTTTTTGAATTCATCATGCACAAGATGAATAAATCGCTCAAAATAATCAAGGGGCCAATCCTTAGGGGGCCAGTTGGTAGAAGGGCTTAAGGCAATACAGAAATCATCTTCTTTTATGTGCTCCTCCAACAAAACTTCTGTTCGTCTGACTACATCATCGGAAAGGTAGATACGACTGTTCTTATTCTCAACAGGAATACCATAGTCCTCCACCACCTTCAGGTAATAATCCTGCTTATGGAGAGAATCTTTACTAATTACAGGAATTCTATGCGTCAAAAGAAAGGCTCGCTTGGGGTAAGCATAGCCAACACGTTGTTTAATACCCGCAAGATAACACAAAAATGTACGGGTAAAAGAACGGTGAAGAAGAAAGACAATATCATAACTGTCCTTACGGAGAGCAGAGACAAACTTAACTTTTTCTCGAACACTACGGTGAGAACTCCTCTCATCAAAAATAATGATTTTATCCACATAAGGATTACCGATAAGCACATCTTGACACCGCTGAGGCACTATAAAAGAAAGAAAACTATCCTTATATGCCTGTTTTACCGCGACAGCAATCGGGGTTATAAATATCACATCCCCCACCCAGTTAGGAGCAAACACAAGAATACGCATAATTTCCTAACCACTCAGTGCTTCTTGATAAGCACCTATAAACTCCTTAACCCTTGTTGAAAAATCAAAGCTATTTTTTACCTGTTCTTTACTCCTCTGACTTATGTGTTTCCTGAGGTTTTCATCCTTAGCGAGAGCTATAACTGCATCTGCAATAGCATTGATGTCTCCCACAGGAATACGCAAACCCGTGTTTTTACCATCAACCAGTATACGCAATCCTCCTGTATCAGATACTACACAGGGAATACCGAAATACTGCGCCTCAAGCACAGACAACCCTAAAGGTTCCTCTCGGGAAGGAAGACAAAAAATATCAAGGGAAGATAAAAAAGAAGAGAGAGGAATCTGTTTCAAAATAGTAACAGCCTCCCTTACCCCTATATTCTCTGCTAGAGATAAAAGTGCTTTTTCTTCTTTTCCTTCTCCTAAAATATACAGATGTGCATCAGGAAAATGCTTAAGTATTAGCTCCATACTTTTAATAAGGCAATCAAACCCTTTTACATAAGAAAGGCGACCCGAGGCGCCAATACAAGGGTATCCTTTAAGATTAACAGAAACAGAAGCAATATCTGCCAACTCTTCAAAATCTATCGCAGAAAGAATAACTTTCACCTTCTTGGGATTAGCACCGAAAAACTTAATGAGGTCATCCCGCACATAAGGAGTAATTGCTATTGCTAAATCTCCCTGCGCCTTTAGCATTCTTCTTCCCCACCGATGATAATGCTTTTGGTAGAAACCATGAAAGTTTGCGATATAAGGTACGCCCGTAAGAAAGGAGAACAAATGTGCTGTCACATGGGTAACTCGTGTATGGGCATGAATAATATCAAAGGGGAATCTTTTTCTTATTGAAAAAAGTTCAGCTACCGCTAAAAGAATCTTAAAGGAGATTTCACTTTTTGTTCTTATGTTTAGCTTAAAAACAGGAATATTAAGTCTCAAGAAATCATCCTGGCGACTTCCTCCACTTGAGGCTACAGCTACAGAAACCCCTTCCCTTTTAAGGTAACGTGAAAGAGTATATGTGTATGTGGTAATCCCCCCAATATCAAGATGAGTAAGAAGCTGTAGCACCCTCATACCAAACTAATATTTATATCCTGTATAACTCTTGAGTAGTCCAAGAATCACAATGAAGTATCAGAAAGTAAAAGTTACACCCCTTGAACTATTAAATAATAACTAAGCTTGCTCTATAAACCAATTGCTATACGCTGCACCCTCGAATCACCTGATTCTCCTATTTTTGTTATCAGGCTCTTGATTCTTACTATCCTGCAGGTAATATTTAATCCGGGAAAAAACTTCCCGAGGAGAAATTTCTTTCATGCACTTATTGTGACGGTAAGGACAACTTTGCTTGTAGCAGAAAGAACAATCCATTTTCTTATAAATAACCTCAAGATTTTTGCTTGCCACAGTATGCACAGAAGGATTTGTTGGCCCAAAAAGGGCAATAGTAGGAATTCTTAAACTCTGGGCAAGATGCAAAGAGGCAGTATCAGGAGTCACAAATACCTCCAGACGTCTTATTACCCCCACAAGTTCCCGCAAATTTGTCTTGCCACAAAGATTTAGTGCTTTCCCTTTAACTGAATTCTCAATTCTCTGAGAAATACCCTTTGCGTTATTGTCTCCTAATAGGACTGCGCGATAGGAAGGAAACTGGTTATAAATCATCTCAATAAGCTTAATTATGTATTCAGGAGGCCAGTTCTTTGTCTCCCATTTTCTTGATGCAGAGACATTTATACCTATATACTTATAAGCTCCATCCAATAAAGAAATCCCATCATCGGGAAATTTCCAGAGGGCAAGCTCCTTTCTTCTAAACTTTATTCCCATAAGTTCTAAAATCCTCTCCTGAGAAGAAAGAGGATTTACAGATTTCTCCTTGGGGAAAGGTCTCCTGTGAGTAAGAAGAAATCCCAATTTGCGAGAAAAGCCGAAGGATCTGCGAGGAAAACTTAAAAAAGTAATAATATGTGAAGCAAAATTATTTTGAAAATCAACTATATAATCAAAGCTTAACCGGCACAGCCTCATAGAAATATCTATAAGATATGGAATTTTCTTATAATCGCTGTCTAGGCCAATAATTCTGTCTACAAAAGGACAGCCGTGGAATAAAGAAGCATATTTCCTCAACACAAGAAGACTGAGCTCACTTTTAGGGTACTTTTCTTTAATTGCTTTAATAGAGGGAACAGCAAGAATAACATCCCCCAAAGAAGAAATCTTTATAATAAGAATCCTCTTAAAATTCTTCGCCTCCATATACACTCTTCTTGTGCGCTCAGCACACTTATCCAAAACATACTCTTTTTCCACCTTCCTTCTTGCATTTATAACTATTTTTTCTACAAGACGTCTATTTCCTAAACATTCCATTATTGTTTCCTTAAGTGCTTCGTCGTCACGAGGTGGAACTAAAAAACCGTTTTTGCGGTGCTCAATAATCTCTGGAAAAGCTCCTACTTTTGTAGCAATTACAGGCACCCCTACTGCCATTGCCTCAATAATTACTCTTCCAAAGGACTCTTCTACCACAGAAGGAACAACCAAAACACTAGCTCTTCTAAGTATATCTTCCACATCAGACCGGTACCCTAAAAACCTAACATAGTAATTTAAAGAATAACGCTGCAGAAGGCTCTTAAGATAGTTAAGATACCTTTCTTTCTTGCCACTAGCATCTCCTACAATATCTAATCGAACATAAGGATTCATCCGGACTATGCGCCTCATAGCTCTTATAAGATATTCGTACCCTTTCGAAGGGCTAATCCTTCCTATACTTAATAAAGTAACATTCTTTGTCGTATCTCTTTTTGGCGCAAACTTAAATTTTTCCAAATCTACCCACCGAGGGATAATCCTAATTCTACTGTAGTCAACGCCAAATGACTCCTGCATATGCCGGGCGATAACTTTAGAGGGACAAATCACAAATTTTCCCCACCCCATTATACTGCTTAAGAAATGGGGAGAATAAAAACCATGCGCGGTAGTTATAAACTCCACATCGCTTTTACGTGTAGCCATAAAAGCAACCCACGCTGGCACCCTCGACCTAGCATGCACAATATCTACATTTTCCTCTTTAATAAGCTTGCGCAGCTTTCTTACGGAAAGAAGAGTAAAAGGAGACTTCCTATAAACATTCAGTTTGTAATGCTTTGCGTTCAAACGAGTTAATTCATTAGTAAGTCTACCCCCGCCCGATACAACTATAATCTCATCCTCTTTGTCTTTAAAATAACTTGCAAAGTCCAAAACTCCTCTCTCTACCCCTCCTACCTCCATCTTCGGTACTATTTGCATTATTTTCATAACCAAGCCTTCAATCAAAGAAATCTTCCTACAGCATCTTTTATGACACTCCGATTGTAATCAAAAAGAGAATAAGCAGGTTCACAGAAATCCTCCATTCTATCATAAGGGGGGCGCAGTAAACTTATCAAGTTCTCTACAGAAGCTATGAAGTTTATATGACGGTGATTTAAAATCTCTTCTAACTCTACCCCCACGGTAGCTTTTTTCATGCTTAAACTCTCAGAAATCATAGAAATACTATCTGTGCTTACAAAAACTACAGAAGCGTAATTAAGAAATCCTCCTGTGATAAAAGAGTAATTTTTCCTATTGGCAATTATTATAATCTCTGTATTCTTAAAACCTTTTAAAACTTTCTCTATAAGGCGCTCTACTCTCTTTGGCGTCCTCCGAGAGGTGGTAATTAAAATGTTAAGATTTCGTCTCGCACAAAAATCCTTAATCCTACTAAGGAACAACCTTATATTACTATAAAATAATTTCTCATCTGCCAACGGACCCCCTACAAAAATAGCTATTTTATTTTTATCGCTTAATTTAAACTGACGCGATAAACTTACGCCATCGTTGTAAGCGTCGGGAGGATAGCTTAACGCACCTTTTATATTAACCACATTAGGAGCCGTTAGATTGTCATGGTCAGGAACAACAGCGAGGTCAAATCTTTCTATGGGTAAGTTGGGCTTTAGGAGAACTACGGACTTTGCCCCTAAAGAATGGGCCACAATAAGGTTTATTCCTGCCATTGAGCTTCCTGTGCTTACAACAAAATCAGCAAAAGTTCTGCTTAATTTATAAAATAGACTCTTATCAATCAGCCACCTTAGAGGCCACAACCTTCCCAATGAATCCCTATGAGAAAAGAACGAACATAACTCTATAATAAATCGTTTTACTCGGCTAATCTTGCCAATTTCTATCACCTGCTTTACTATCTTATATCCTTTTTCCTCCATAAGGGAACAAAAGATAAGAGACTGCTTAAGATGCCCTGCTTTGCCATCGCTTAATATTAAAGTGTGAATTTCGCTTCTGCGCTTAAACCGTTTATACCACCAGATGTACTCCTGAGGATATATTGATAAAAACTTTTCGTAAGTCTTATTTAACCGCCGGAGAGCTTCCTTATCACTTATATTATGGCAATCAATAACATCGCCTCTCATAAAAACATGAATATTACCTTTTTTCCTATGAACAAAAACAGGGTATATTTTCTTGTTGAACTTCCTAGCTAAATAAACTGCCCCTCTCGGAGTAGGTACACTATTTCCAAAAAACTCTATATACAAAGCATTCCTCTCCGCCCCATGGTCAACCACCAGACCTGCCCAATAACCATTATTAAGATACCTTGCAAGGCTCCTTAAGGAAAAACAAACCTTTGTGTTATATTTTTCCCTTTGTTCATTGATAAAGCGGTCAAACTGCAAATTCTTTTGCCTCTGAGCAAAAATTGCAAGATTGATCTTTTTAGCAAAGATAGCATTACACAACTCCCAACTTCCTGCATGAATCCCAACCAATATATTATTGTCTTGAAGATTAACATCGCTAAAAGCAGAGAAATCAAACCAATTCTGTCTTATAATTCTTCCAATAACAAAACTTTCTACGACACTCATTCCAAAATTTATGAAACTTCTCCTCAGGATATAAAAAATTTCTCTGTTGCTTTTATAGGGAAAAACCAATTTAAGATTTACGAACCCTACTTTTCTTTTGCTTTTGCTAAAATAGTAAAACCCTGTGCCTATTATCTTACCTAAAACAAAAACCCAATTTAACGGTAGAACATTTAGTATTTTGTGAAACAGTCTAATAATAAAATACATACCTATGAACTAATATCTGATGCCCCAAGATTCTTCTTCACCTCACTTAAAAAATCTTCTTCGTTATCTATTTTTAAGTCAACGTCCAAGATAAAATAGTTAAGACAGGCATTGCGTAAATCCAGATGGTAAAAATCTTTATAAGTTATAATTATATCCTTAATATTATTGGCTCTTAATCTATTTTCGATAATCATTAATTCCTCTTTTTCAAACTCATAATGGTCAGGGTATATCAATTTCTCCACTATATTAAGAGGTAAACCATTTAATATCTCTATAAATCCTTGGGGGTAGCCAACTGCTGTTAAAACTGCTATGTGCTTGCCTCTAAAATAATCCTTTCCCACTTCTTTCTTATTTCTATCAAGAAATCTTCTATACACATATCGAGAAGTGTATATTCTAAGACGAGGATTTATATAAAGCAATCTCTTTTTAAAAAGGTCTAAATCACCTATCAAATGACTGTAATTTATAACTACAATTTGTGCTCTTCTTATACTACTAAGAGGCTCACGCAATATATACGCAGGTAAAAGATGTTGATTCTTACCACATTCTTTGGGTCCTATAACAACAATATCCAAATCTCTCCTTAACCGTCTATATTGAAAACCGTCATCGAGAATAAACACATCAAATTTATTCTCTAAGCTTTTAAGAAGCGACAATCTTCTTTTTGCGTCAAATACATCTGTCAGCTTATCTTTAAGCAAAAGGAACTCATCTTTAGCATATCCTTTTGTTATAGTAGCTACGCGCAGGTAAGAAGATAAGTTCTTATGAAGATAACTAACAAGGCTGGTCTTACCGCTGCCGCCCCAAGAGATATTACCAACGCTTATTATCCTCCCACAGGAAGAATATACAGGAAGGATACCATAGTCATACCCTCTATTCCTTAGAAATACTATTATGCCGTATATGTAAGATAAAAGAACAAGAAAGAAATATACAATCTTAGACAGCAAAGTCTTTTTGTCGCAATCCAAAAAAGCAATATATCTTACCTTTACATCCCTAAACCAATTCTTATATGTGGAGTCTGTGCTCATTTCTATGACAGATAGCGGCTTATTATCTCTATATTCTTCTTTATTAATTTTTCCTGTTCTTTAAAAATATTTATGGCATTGTTAGCTAATTCTCTTTTTAGGTTATCATCAAAAATTATTTTTTCCACATAGTACTCTAATTCTCTGCGATTGTATACCTTTAATGCGGCTTTATTCTTAAGAACAATCTCCTCCACCTCCCTGAAATTACTCATGTAAGGGCCAAAAAGCGTGGGCTTTGAGAAATAAAGAGGTTCTAAAATATTATGTCCACCGTAGTTAAATAGACTCCCTCCTACAAAACAAACATCTGCTATATAATAAAAATAGAATAAATCTCCCACCGTATCTAAAATAAAAACAGAACTATCAAAGATATTTCTATCTTCTGCCACAATACTTATCCTTAAGGGTACAATGCCTCTTCGTCTAACCTCTTTCTCTACTTCCTTTACTCTTTCAGGATGACGTGGCGCAATTAAAAGATTAAGATGAATTTTACTTTTTAACGATTCATAAACATCTAATATAACCTTCTCTTCCTTATTGTGAGTAGATGCGGCAATAAAAAGAAACTTGTCTTTTGGTCTTAAAAGATGAACGTATTTCTCTTGAAATTCTTTAAGACGTTCTTTATCCACGGAAAGATTAGCAAACTTTACATTACCGCTTATAGTAATCCTGCCTGAATCAGCCCCCAGCATTATAAAACGTTTAAGATACAAATCATTTTGCACTCCTATATAGGAACACAAAGAAAATATTTTTTTTGTAACAAATTTAATTTTTCTGTACCTACTATAAGCTTCGTCAGAAATTCTTCCATTTAATACAACTATAGGAATTTTCTTCCTATGTAAGTGGTAAAAAAGATTGGGCCAGAATTCTGTCTCTACAGCAATAAATATTTTAGGGTTAATTATATCTATGATGCGCCTAACAGATAACGTCATATCAAAAGGAAATGAGACAATATACGCTTTACCTTTATATACTCTATCAGCTACCTTTTTTCCTGTAACAGTAGTTGTAGAAATCACTATCCGATAAGGAAACTTTCTCTTAAGTTCCTCAACTAACGACTTTACAGCCAAAACTTCTCCTACGCTTACTGCTTGAATCCATATAGATTTTTCCTTATTGTGCCTCAAAGAGACTGCTAAGGATAACCTGCTCAGGAAGACGCTAAGATTAAACTTTCTCTTAAAGACATAAAAAGACACAGAAAGCCCAATAAGAAATAACCAGATAATATCATAAATTATAAAAGCCAGTGATTTCATGCGCGCGGATGGGCTTTGTTATAAATCCTTTTTAAAGAATCAATGGTAAGGTGCGTATAAACCTGTGTAGTTGAAATACTAGAATGACCTAAAAGTTCTTGCACGCTCCTTAAGTCAGCCCCTCTATTAAGAAGATGTGTAGCAAATGAATGCCTGAAGGTATGAGGAGAAACATTAAGCTTTATAGAGGTTTTAGTTATGTATTTATTCACAATATTTCTTAAGCCCCGTTCACTTAAGTGCGTTTTTCTTCTATTAATAAAAAGATGCGGGCAACTATCATCTCTTTCGTCAAGATACTCCTTCAGTGCACGCAAGGCAGGCTCGCCCAAAGGAAGAAGCCTCTCTTTTCTACCTTTCCCCTTCACCTTGGCAATTCCCCCAATAAAATCTATATCATCTATCTTTAAGCTTGTAACTTCTGATACTCTTGCTCCTGTAGAATACAGAAACTCTAAGATAGCTTTATCTCTTAAGGAAAACAAATTTCTCTTATCTACAGAATTCAGAATTTTAACCACCTGCTCTTCCGTTAAGAAAGTAGGCAGTTTTTTGTCCATTTTAGGATAAATAAGAGAAGCTGCAGGGTTACTTTTTATATTTCCTTCTTTCAGGAGAAACTTAAAAAAACTCTTAAGGGTAGAAATCTTGCGGGAAATGCTGCGTTTGCTAAGATTTTTGGCTACAAGCAAACTTAAGAATTTCCTTAGGATAAAGTAGTCAATCTTATTTATATCAATTTCCTTCTTATTATGCTCAATAAGGTAATCATAAAAATCTCTAAGGTCAACAGCATAATTAGTAATAGTGTGTGGAGAGTAATTTTTCTCCAGTCTTAAATAATCAAGGTATTTATCGATATAATAATTAAAAGGTATCATTGGTTATACCAGTCAACAGTTTATAGTCAATGTTTGTATCGCGTACACGTATCATACATTGCACAATGAAAACTAAATGCTAGATACAAAATACTAGATGTTAGATTTTAGATACTCGATATTCACTACACCCTCCACCCTACACCCTAACATAAAGGTCATCAAGTCACCAGGTCACCACGTCACCCGTTACAAATATGTCAACATCTTTCTGCATCTTTTTTCTCTCATCAGATGAGTATTCTTCTCTGCACGGGTGACTTTGTGTCATGGTGACATTGTGACTTTAACTAATCGCTATACGCTAAACGCTTAATTTCCTCCTTCTGAAGACGCTTCAGGAAGCGTCCTCGTAGTATAACGGCAGTTGGGAAACTTGCTACAGCCGTAAAAAAGCTGCCCCCTTTTGTTTCTTCTTTCTATAAGCTCCCCCTCATTACATGCAGGGCACTTTATACCTGTGGTAATACTCTCAGCGTACCGACATTCAGGAAAACCAGAGCAGCTTAAGAACCTGCCCCGGCGAGACCATTTAATCATAAGCTGTCTTCCGCATTTAGGGCATTTCTTATCCACAAGCTCTATATGTTTTTTAATAAGCTTCCCTGCAGAATCTACCTTCTCCTTAAAAGGATGATAAAACTCATTTAACACATCCCTGCCATTTATATTACCTTCCTCAACCTCATCCAGTTTGCTTTCTATCTGAGCAGTAAAATTTTCATTCATAATCTCGCCAAAATACTTTACCAACAGTTCACACACCCTAACTCCCAAGTCGGTAGGGATAAAATACCCCTTTTCTCTTCTAACATAATTCCTTGTAATCAAAGTAGATATAGTAGGGGCGTATGTAGAAGGACGTCCAATACCCTTTTCTTCCATCATCTTTACCAACGAGGCATCATTGAAACGAGCGGGCGGACGCGTAGTTTTCTCCAATATATCCAAATCCTCCAAAACTACTGTATCATTTTTGTTCAATAATGGTAAAATTTTCTCTTCCTCTTTATTGCCTACTTTAAGAAAGCCGTCAAAGACAATTCTTTTGCCTTCGCTTACAAACTCTAATCCGTTTCTTTCATCACTAATTAAAACTTTGGTGTTTTCAATTATTGCCTCCTTCATAAACAAAGCAACTGTCCTTTCCCAGATAAGCCTGTAGAGCTTAAGTTCGTCTGGCTTTAAATATCCCTCAACATCATTGGGGGTAAGGGTAATATCAGTAGGTCTTATTGCTTCATGGGCAAGTTGGGAAGTTTTCTTCTCCTTATACTTATAATCCTTCGTACACACATAATCTTTTCCCCACCTTTCTTTAACAAAAGATTTCCCTTCTTTCTTAGCTCTTTCTGCGATATGAAAAGAATCCGTCCTCATATAGGTTATCAACCCTTTCATCTTTCCCCCTACATCAACACCTTCATACAAATGTTGAGCAACAAGCATCGTCTTCTTGGATGAGAATTTGAGTTTATTGAAAGCCTCCTGCTGAAGCAAAGATGTAGTAAAAGGGGCGGGTGGCTTGCGTCTAATCTCTTTTTTAACTATCTCTTTAACAAAAAACCTATTATCTTTTATCTCATCAATAATATCTTTTGCCTTATCTTTAACCTGGAAAACCGCTTTCTCTCCCTTAATTTTTTTCAACCGCCCTTTAAATAAAGATTTATCTTTTCTAAAAATACCCTCTATCTCGTAAGTAGTTGTGGGAATAAACTTTTCTATCTCCTTTTCTCTCTCTACAATAAATTTAAGGGCTATCGACTGGACCCTCCCTGCAGAAAGCCCGCGAAGAACCTTTTTCCACAAAAGAGGGGACAGATAATACCCTACAATTCTATCGAGGATACGACGTACCTTTTGAGCATTAACTTTATTAATATCTAAATCACCTGCCTTACTAAACGCTTCTTTAATGGCTGACTCCGTTATCTCATGGAACACAACACGCAAGAACTCTTTTTTATCTGAAGAAAGAAGATTCTTTATGTGCCATCCTATTGCTTCCCCTTCCCTATCGGGGTCAGTCGCTAAATAGATAACATCTTTATTTTTTGCCTTCTTTTTTATCTGATTCACAATCTTTTCTTTTCCAGGAATAATATGGTAAGTTGGCTCAAAACCTTCTTTTATCTTTACTCCTAGTGATCGAGATGGTAAATCCACAACGTGCCCCATAGAAGAAATTACCTCATACACCTTTCCCAAGAATCCAGAGATTGTCTTTGCTTTTGTAGGCGACTCTACAATCACTAAATACTTACCCATACGCCTTCCTTACAAAATAGAGAGGTCTTTTCTCTTCGATAAGCCCTTTAAGCTGTAGCTCAAGAACGGTATTGTGCACACTCCTGTAATCTAAATTGCTCCTTGCAATGATTCCCTCTAAAGACATCCCCTCCCTACCAATTATATCAAAAATACATTTTTCTTCAGGATTTAGTTTCACAGAATCTTTTCTCTCTTCCCACTTTATATTCAGCTCTTCAAGTATATCCCCTAAAGAATCAACCAATTTTGCCCCCTCTTTAATTAAAGAATGAGTTCCTTTACTTAATGGGGAATCTGCTTTACCCGGCATAGCAAAAACCTCCCTATTCTGCTCCAAAGCAAAACGTGCCGTTATTAAAGCACCACTCCTGTAAGCTGCCTCTACTACTAAAACTCCTTTTGACAATCCACTTATTATTCTGTTTCTCCGAGGGAAATTCTCTCTTAAAGGAGGCTCTTTGAGAGAAAATTCTGATACTGCTGCGCCATTCTCACAAATCTCTTCTAAAAGGCGCTGGTTCTGGCGAGGATAAATATTAAGCAACCCACATCCTAACACAGCAACTGTTAAACCTCTTTTTAAAGCTGCACGGTGAGCAGAGGTATCAATACCTCTCGCTAACCCAGAAACTATAACAATTCCCAAACTGGCTAACCCATAAGAAAATTTCTCTGCCATCTGCATTCCATAAACACTTGCCAGTCGCGAACCTACAATAGCAAAACACATCTTGCCAAGGAATTCCTTCTTCCCTTTCACATACAATAAAAAAGGAGGGTTAGCTATTTCTCTTAACAGAGGTGGATATTCTGAACTGAACCAGTCAATAATAAATATGTTATTTTTCTCCATAAGCTCAATTTCCTTATCAACATCTGATATCTTCCGTAAAGATATAAGATAATCAACGGTTCTTTCCTTTAACCCTGCCTTTAGCAAATCACCCTTTGTCGCCTTAAAGATATACTCAGAATCAGAAAAATGGTTAAACAGAGAGGTTAGCTCTTTATGGGTAATGAATTTTATCTTATTTAAAAGGATTAACGACTTTTTATACATTTACTAACTTACGCATTATCTCTTCTGCGACCTCCTGGGGAGAAATACGTGAGGTATCAATAAAAAAGTGAGCCTTTCTATAAAAAGGCTCTCTTTCCTTTAAGAGTTCTCTTATCCTTCTTAAAGGATCCTCTACATTAAGAAGGGGACGATGTTTGTAAGATTTTGTACGTTCATAAATTACTGAAGGTGACGCCCTAAGACAAATCACAACCCCTGTTTTCCTTAAAAGTGTCACGTTTTCTTTGTCTATTACTATTCCTCCACCGCAACTTACTACAAGATTATCTCTGGAGGCTATCTTTTCTAAAACTTCCTTCTCCGCTTTACGAAAATACGCCTCTCCTTTTGTAGAAAAAATAGTAGGGATATCTAAACCCTCCCTTTCCTCAATAAGCCTGTCTGTCTCTACAAACTCCCTTTTTAACTGTCTAGATAAAATCTCACCTACTGTCGTTTTACCGGTACCCATAAACCCTGTAAGGTAAAGATTACCCATGCCAAAAATTTATCCTATAATCGGGTATTTGTCAAGCTGTCTCTACATATTATAAAAATAACTTACCTAAAAGGTGCCATAAAAAGCACTTGCACACAATGTTATTAGATGATATTATTTTATATAACC
>CAYVYZ010000004.1:0-52498 GCA_964455875.1 uncultured Planctomycetia bacterium
AGGAGATGTCTCTTTGGTATTTTAAGTTGACGTATTGATGTAATAGGAATATACTCATATGGTGCTCTATAGCAGTGTATTAAATTAGAAGATGGAAAAAGACAAAGAAGAAAATATTAGTTGGATTGTTGTGAGTAATTATGGGACATATTTACCATTTCCTAACAGCATAAAGCATATTAAGCTATGAATACAAAAATAATGTTAATCCTTACCTGTGTAGTAGGTGTCCTTCTGTCGTTGCTAGTATACTTTTATTCTCCCCCTCGCATAGCAATCCATTTTAACTATCAGGGTTTTCCTAACGGATGGATGAATAAAAATAACAATCTTATATTATGGATTATGCTTTATCTATTAATAACTGGCCTGTACTTAAGTATAAACTACTTCCTTAAAGGTACCTCAACAAGATTAATGAAGTATTCTGGCAAAGAAATCTCGCTAAACCCAGAAGAGAAAGAAGAAAAGGTCTGGCTCATATCAAACCACATTTTCAAATTGGGAGCTACATGCAACTTATTCTTTATAGTCCTACAACTCACTATATTCAGAGTCAATATACATAAAGAACCTCGGTTAAATATTGCCACAGTAAATGTTATTATAGGCCTATTCCTTTTCTACATAACTATCTGGATAGTTCAACTTTATAAGAAAATAAAGAGGTTGCAGAAAGGTAAACTCAGTAACTATAGCGGTTAGTAAGAGAATTAATCCTTTCTATTATCCTAACCGAATAAAAATATACTTTTAATTAAAGAAATATTTAGTTAGAAAGAATAAGGTTTAACGCCTCTTGGCGTGTTTTCTGATTCCTACGGAAAATCCCCCGCACCACGGAAGTCGTAGTCACTGAACCCGGCTTTTTTACTCCTCGCATAGACATACACAGATGTTCTGCCTCCACAACAACCATCACTCCTTTAGGTTTTAGTTTTCTCATTATCACATCAGCAATCTCTGTAGTAAGACGCTCCTGCACCTGAAGGCGCCGCGAAAGAACTTCTACAACACGGGCGAGTTTACTTAAACCGGTAATCCTACCATCGGGAATATATGCTACATGCACTCTTCCTATAAAAGGAAGAAGATGATGTTCGCACACTGAATACATTGGTATGTTCTTTAGAAGAATTATCTCATCATGTTTTTGTTCCAATATTACCTCAAGCTCCTTATAAGGGTCCTTCTCCTGGCCAGAAAGCACTTCTGCATACATATTAGCAACGCGCCGAGGAGTAGAGGCAACGTCTTTCCTTCCTAAATCTGCCCCTACACCTTCAAGTATCAACCTTGCACCTTTCTCAATTTTCTTCTTATCCATTTTCATCTCCTTTTTCTCTCTATTTACCAATACAAAATCTACTAAATATCTGGCTTAAAATTTCTTCGTTTACATTCTCTCCTGCCAACTTACCCATTTCATCTAGCATTTCTCTTAACGGAAGAAGAATAAAATCACAAGAGTATCCTTCATCGATAAGATTGGAAGCCTCTTCTATTTTTACTAACACTCTTCTAATAATGTCTTCTTGCCATTTAGCAAGAAGAAAACGATTACTCGCTATATTTACTTTTCCCTTATATGACATTTTAAATATAGTGTTTTCTAACTCCTTTATTCCTGTTTTATTAAGGGCACTTATTTTAACTATTGGCTTGCCGTAGGTTTTCAGCTTATCAATGTTCAACTTCTGGCTTAGATCAATCTTATTAACTACAAAAATAACATTTTTGTCCTTAACCTTTCCCCATAAAGTCAAATCTTGTTTATCAAAATTAACTGACGCATCTAAAACAAAAAGGACTATATCCGCTTCTCTAATCTTCCTATAAGATATCTCTACAGCAGCTGTATCGATAAAATCTTCTGGCTCTAAAATGCCTGCGGTATCAGAAATAACAATGGGCAATCCCTTTATACTAACCGTCTCCTCAATGGCATCTCGTGTAGTACGAGGAATATGTGTAACAATAGCTTTTTCTTCTTTTAATAGACAATTGAACAGGGTGGATTTGCCTACATTTACTTTTCCACACAGCACACAACGAATACCCTCACGAAAAATCCTTGAGTCTCTGCTCTCCTTTAGAAAGCGAGCCAATTGTCTCTTTGTCTTCTTAAGACCTATTTTTATCTCTTCTATATTTATGTTTGTATCCTCTTCGGGAAAATTTAAATACGCTTCTAATTTATAAAGTAACTCTTTTAATAATCCTTTTATTTGGTTAAAATAATAAGAAAATTCGCCTTTTAACTGGCGGCTTAAAGCAAATAATGCGCGTTCTGTTTTTGCTTCTACAATATCAACTATAGTTTGAGCCTGCGAGAGGTCTATCCTCCCGTTCACAAAAGCACGATAACTAAACTCTCCTGGCTGCGCCAGACGAGCTCCTTCTTTTAAAACTAATGAGAGTATCTTATTTAATACAACCGCCCCTCCATGAGAAGAGATCTCTACCACATCTTCACGTGTATAAGAATAAGGCTTTCTCATTATACTTACCAAAACCTCATCAATTATCTGGTTTTTCCTCTTTTTTCTAAAAGCGCTGTCTATTATCCAACCATAATGCAAGGTATAGGTTGGGACCTTTTTTATATTCTTTTTACCTCGGGGAAGAAAAATCTTTGATACTATAGGAAGAGCTTTTCTGCCAGAAATTTTAACTACGCCCAAAGCGGCTGGCGCAGGAAAGGTTGCAATAGCAGCTATTGTATCGCTTAGATTATAATTACTTAATTTCATTATTTTTTAAAAATCTTCTTTGCTTCCGCTACCAAAAAAAAGGAACCACTTATTACAATAATACATTCTTTATTATAGTATGTATAAGCTCTTTTTAAAGCGCTTTTAAGATTACAAGCAATATCCGCTTCCACGCCCGTAAGAGAAACAATCTCGTGAGGCGTAAATGAACGAGGGTTGTTAAAAGAAGTGAGTATAAGCTTCTCGTAGTCAAAAAGAGACAACATCTTCTTAACATCCTTATCAGAAGAGGCTGCAAAGATAAGAATAATTTTTTTCTTGGGAAAATAAGCATCTAAACTTTTTCTTAATGCTTTAAAAGAAGATGGATTATGTGCTATATCTACCAGGATAAAAGGATCTCTACTTATAATCTCAAATCTCCCTTCTATGTGCGCTTCTTTTAATCCCTCTTTAAAAGTAATCTTATTCCTGTATTTTTGTATTAAATAAACGGTCATAATTGCTAATGAAGCATTGTCTATTTGATGCATACCCTTTAAAGAAATGCATATATCTTTTAAAATGAATCTCCTGTAGGTAAAATCAAAATGAGCATAAGTTCTCCCCAACTTTATATTATGATAATGAAAATCTTTATTTAATACGTAAAGAGGGGAATTCATTTCTTTTGCTCTCTTGTAAATTACCTCTAGCGCCTCTTTCTTTTGATGAGAAACTACGACTGCGATTTTCTTTTTTATAATTCCTGCTTTCTCGTAAGCAATGTCTTTTATATGCCTGCCCAGTTTTTGGGTATGGTCGTATCCTATGTGGGTTATAACAGAAACTAAAGGATTTACCACATTGGTAGCATCAAAACGCCCTCCCAAACCTACCTCCAAAACAACATAGTCCAGATTCTTATCCAGAAAATATTTAAAAGCCAACGCCGTATAAACTTCAAAAAAGGTAATCCTACCAAACCTTTCTGTAAAACGTATCTTCTCTAAGTGTGGCTTGAATCTGCCTATAATCCTTACCACTTCTCTCTTGGGAATCATTGTGTTCAATACTTTTTTGCCTTTACTTTCTAATATTCTTATTCTTTCTCTTAAATCTATAAAATGAGGAGAGGTGTAAAGACCAACCCGGAATCCCTGTTTTGCCAATATATAAGCAATAAACGTAGCAGAAGAGCCTTTTCCTTTAGTCCCCGCAATATGAATGGCTTTCAATTTTCCATAAGGTATTTGTAGAACACGAAAAAGAAATTTTACCCGCTTAAGTTTTAGGTCTTTTTTATAAACGTAGTTAGTACTCTTCTCATAATTGATAAAAGTATCTAAGTATTTTCTCGTCTCCTTGAAATTTCTCTCCATAATGATGAGGTTTCTTTTAGAAAAGTATGATTTTGCCCGGGTTTTAATTAGTGGCGGAAATGGCGAACACCTGTAAATATCATAGAAATACGGTATTTATCGCAAAGGCTTATAATCTCGGGGTCTCTTATAGAACCACCTGGTTGGATGATTGCCTTTATTCCATATTTCTTTATAAGCTTGATAGCGTCCTCTTTAGGGAAAAATGCCTCTGAAGCAATAACTGCTCCTTTAGTGGACTTAAGAGAATTCTTCCCTGCTATTTCAACCGCCCCTACTCTTGAGGGTTGACCTGCTCCTATGCCTAAAGTAGCAAGGTTTTTAGCGATTACTACAGCATTAGACTTAACAAACTTTACTACTTTCCAAGCAAAGAGAAGGTCTTTTGTCTCTTTAGGGGTTGGCTTCTTTTTTGTTACTATTCTAAAACTACTCTTTTCTATAGTTACAACATCTGGGTCTTGAACTAAATACCCAAAAGAGGTTCTTTTAATATCCTTTGCATCAATTCTCTTGGTGAAATCTGCCTCAATAACTCTTAAACTCTTCTTCTCAGAAAAAATACGTATTGACTCTTTAGAATATTGAGGAGCAATTATGCATTCTCTAAATCCACTCTTTATAATTTCTCTGGCGGTTTTCTTGTCTACCTTGCGGTTCAAACCAACAACACCTCCAAAACTAGAAAGGGGATCGCTTCTGTAGGCCTTGGCGTAAGCTTTATAGATATTTTTATCCGTTGCCACTCCGCAGGGAGACAAATGTTTTATCACTACAGCCGCTGGCTCAGAAAATTCTTGAAGAATTAAGAGCGCGCTATCTAAATCCAGAAGATTATTAAAAGATAAGTGCTTCCCTTGTAACTGCTTAAAAGAAACTCTCTCTTTATCTGTTAACCTAAAAAGAGCTGCTTTCTGGTGAGGATTTTCTCCATATCTTAACTTTACTATTTTTTCTAAATCCCAAACTAGTACCTCCTTGTTTTTAAGATAACTATAAATGCAACTATCATATTCCTTAGTTAACCGAAAAACTTCACAGGCAAGTTCTCTTAATAACTGTTCACTAATAGAGCCTTTGTTTTTTTCCATCTCGGCAAGTACTATTCTATATTGATCCGGAGAACTGACACAGGCAACGTTCCTAAAATTTTTTGCTCCTGCTCGCAAAAGAGAAGGTCCTCCAATATCAATGTATTCCAGCATCTGACCAAAACTTATGTTCTCTTTAAGCATCTTCTTAAAGGGATAAAAATTAACCACTACCATATCGATAGGGTCTATGTTGAAGTTTTTTATCTCCTCTAAGTGCAAAGGATGTTTTTTGTTGGCTAAAACAGCGCCGAATATTTTTGGGTGTAAAGTCTTAACTCTCCCAGAAAGAATTTCAGGAAAGCCTGTTAAAGCAGAAACCTCCTTTACGGGGATACCACTTTTATACAGAAGGGAAGCAGTTTTACCTGTTGATATTATCTCTACATTAAAATTTTTTAAACGGCGGGCAAATTCAATAACGCCGTGCTTATCCCAAACGCTTATAAGCACTCTTCTTACTTTAAGCATAATTAGACTTTAAATTTTATATTTAACACATCCCCATCGTTGACTGTATAATCTTTATCTACAATCTTCATTATTCCTTTTGCCTTAGCATCTTGAGGATTGGCAAACTTATCCAAATGTTCTATATTGTAGACTTCTGCGCGAATAAAACCTCGTGCTAAGTCTGTATGTATTTTACCAGCCGCCTCAATTATACTCTCTCCTTTTTTTAAAAGCCATGCCTTTGCTTCATTAGGGCCTGCTGTAAAAAAAGATATGTATCCTGTTATTTCTAAAACTTTTCTTAAAAGTTCTTCTATGTTCTCAACATCAAAAATAACTATAGGCTTTGCTGTTAAAAAAGCATATTCCTTTATCTCTTTGGTATCCTTAAGGGTAAAATGGGAAAAAATAGTCTCTTCTTTTTCTAAAATATCCTTAACCCTACGTAACATCTCATTATCAGAGTTTCTTTCTAACGTTCTCTCTACCTTCTCCAGATCACTAATTATATAGTTAATAAGATTGCTTTTCTTTATGACTAAACCTTCACATACAGAAGCATCGCTGTTGGTAAACTCTATAGAAACAAATGTTATCTTCTTTGATTTCGCTCTCTTCTGCAGTTTCTCCAGACGAGGGTCGTGATAAGTCTTTTTACCAACAAGGTCTTCTATGTCTGTAAATATCTTCACTCTTCCTCTTTTGCTTTCTTAGCTTGGGCTATAATACCTTGGGCAATACGAGCAGGAACAATTTCATAGTGAGAAAAACTCATAGTGTAACTTCCTCTTCCTCCTGTAACAGAGCGTAAATCTGAGGCATATTTAAACATTTCTGCAAGAGGAATCAAGGCTTTTACAATCTGATTCTTTCCTTTGGGCTCCATCCCTAAGACTCTCCCTCTTCGTCCATTGATATCGCCTGTTATCTGGCCCATAAACTCATCGGGAACAACTATCTCCACATTCATAATAGGTTCAAGCAGCACACTTCCTGCCTGTTCTAAAGCTTTCTTCAATGCCATAGACCCTGCTATCTGGAAGGCAATATCAGAAGAATCAACCGGATGGTAAGAACCATCATAAAGAATGACTCGAATATCAGTAATGGGGTATCCGGCAAGAATTCCTTCGGCCATTGCCTTACGAATTCCTTTCTCTACTGAAGGGATAAAATTGCGGGGAATAGCTCCTCCTACAATTTTATCTACAAACTCAAAATTCTTCCCTCGCTCTAACGGCTCTACTTCAATCCACACATCACCATACTGACCACGACCACCTGTTTGTTTCTTATACTTTCCCTGTACCTTAACTGACTTTGTTATAGTCTCCTGATAAGGGACCTTGGGAGTACCTAAATCAACGTTTGCCTGATACTTACGCCTCATCCGGTCAATAATTACATGAAGATGTAGCTCTCCCATCCCAGAAATTATAAGCTCTTTGGTTTGAGTATCCCGTGAGACACCAAAGGTAGGGTCTTCGCTGGTAAGCCTTGATAGTGCTGTTGAAATTCTCTCTTCATCTTGACGTGTTTTGGGTTTAACAGAAGCAGAATAAGCAGGTGAAGGGAATACCAAGGGACTAAATACCACAGGGTTAGATGGTGAGGAAAGGGTGTCTTGGGTTTGTGTATTCTTCAACTTAGCCACTGCCCCAATATCTCCTGCAGACAGTACCTCCTTGGGTATCTGCTGTTTACCCTGCAACATATAAAGCTGACCAAATTTCTCCTTGTGTCCCTTTGTAGCATTTAACACTTCGCTATTAGAAGAAACTGTGCCAGAAAATACTCTAAAAATATTAAGTTGACCTACATAAGGGTCAATTACTGTTTTAAATACTTGGGCACTAAAAAAAGTGTCTCTTTTAGAAGATACCTCAATGTCGTTTCCTTTGGAATCCTTTGCTTTCCGAGGAAGAGCTTCTTCTACAGAAGGCATAACACCAATAATTAAGTCTAAAAGCACATCTACACCTTTTTCTTGAGAAGCTACCCCTCCTACAACAGGAAAAACTTGTGAATTCAAAATAGCTTTCTTTAGAGCGGTGTTTAGTTCTTCCGCCTCTAAAGTTCCGCCCTCTAGATATTTCTCCAATAAAGCATCGTCGCTTTCTGCTATGCTTTCAACCAATGCACCATAAAGCTCACTATTTTTATCTTTGTTGTCCAGTATATTTAAAATTTCTCCTTTATCAACTAAAGAAAAGGCAGCTGCTTTCTTCGTTAATACACTTCTTATCTCTTCAACTGTCTTGATAAAATCTGTATTCTCTTTATCTAGCTTGTTAACAAAAAATATACAGGGAATATTTTCTCTTCTTAAAAATTCCCAAGCCTTTTCTGTTCCAACCTCTACCCCACCTGTAGCATCAACCACAAGAACAGCAAAATCAGCTGCCCTTATACCTGCTATTAACTCTCCTATAAAATCTAAATATCCTGGTGTATCTATAAACTGCAAAATATTATCCTTATATTTTCCATTTAGAACAGAGAGATTAATGGAGCTTTTTCTTTCTTTTTCATCCTCTTCGTAATCACTTAAGGTACTACCATCTTCAACCTTCCCCAGACGGGTAGTAGCTTTGCATTTAAAAAGAATTGCCTCACTGAGGGTAGTTTTACCACATTGAGCATGTCCACATAAAAGAAATGTCTTTTTTTTCATTAAGTCTTCTTTCATACTCCTCCTCTCTTTTTGTCCATCAATTTAAGGTGCGTCTACATTCCTGCAATTAAGAAACTTTATTATATTAAAAATACAATGTCGCGTCAACCAAACTCCCGAAAAAAGCATTGTTAAACCAGCCAATAAAACAAGTTTATATTTGTAACCTATTGGTTCTCTTAATGTTAGACAAATTAACCTTCTTAAAATATGGGTTTATCAGGCTGGTCGGTACTTTCCCCTAAAAATAGTCAACTCCAGAAATGCCTGTAATCTGCGGGAACGACTTGGATGTCTTAATTTTTTAAGCGCTTTGGACTCTATCTGACGTATCCTTTCCCGAGTAACTTTAAATATATTGCCCACCTCTTCCAGCGTTTTTGGCGAACCGTCTTCTAAACCAAACCTTAAAATGAGAATTTGCTTTTCTCTTTCTGTAAGGGACTCCATTGCTTGGGTAATCTCTTCTTTTAACATAGAGTAAACAGTAGCATTAGCAGGAGAGGTTGCTTTTTTATCTTCTATAAAATCTCCGAAATAGGTATCACCGTCATCTCCTATAGGGGTATGTATAGAGATAGGTTGCTGGGACACTTTAAGAATGTCTTTGACCTTTGAGATAGGCAATCGCAGTTCCTTTGCCAATTCTTCAGGCGTAGGCTCCACACCTTTTTCTTGAATATACAATCTTGAAATTCTTATAATTTTATTAATTGTCTCTGTCATATGCACAGGGATTCTAATAGTACGAGCTTGATCAGCAATCGCTCTTGTTATTGCCTGACGTATCCACCAAGTGGCATAGGTAGAAAATTTATATCCCCGTTTATACTCAAATTTCTCTACCGCCTTTATTAAACCAATGTTTCCTTCTTGAATTAAATCAAGAAAAGAAAGCCCTCTGTTAACATATTTCTTGGCAATACTTACCACCAATCTTAGATTAGCCTCAACAAGTGTCTTCTTAGCTCTATTATAGGAGTGCTGCTTTGACAGAATAGTTTTAAATTTCTCATGAATATTGCGAGGCTTAAACAGCAACCTGCGCATTAATTTGTTTCTTTTCCTAATAAGAGAGGCCGACGCTTTCTTCTTCTTTCTTCCCTTCAAACGGTTAAGCTTTCTGTCTATGCTATCAATTTCCTTCATAACTGTTCTCATACTAGAAATGATATTCTCTATCACGCTTATGGTAAAATTGAACTTATTAAGCACTGCCCTTTGAGAATCTATCCTTTTTACACGCCGTAGTTTAGTTGCTAATTTCTTAATGCGCCTTATCTCTCTGTCCTTATTTTTAATTTCTCCCTTTATAAAATCATCGGGATTAAGCTCTCCTCCGACAAGCTTATCACATATCTCTAAAAACGCCTCCTTGGCAATCTTTGTTTCAAACACCTCTTTTCTTAAAACACTTTCTTTCTCCTCTATTTCTTTTGCTAACTTAATCTCATCTTCCCTAGAAAGTAGAGGAATCTGGCCCATCTGTTTTAAATACATCTTAACGGGATCGTCAACAGGAAGAGCAACAGAAGCAGGTGTTTTTTTCACCTTTTCCCACTGGTCAACCTCAGCAGTTTCTAAAACATTTATATTCTGGTTTCCAAGCCGATCAAGAATAAAATCCATATCATCGGCAGTAACTATTTCTTCTGAAAGAAAATGGTTAATTTCATCATAGGTCAAGTACCCTTTTTTCTTGCCCAAATCAATTAGCTGACCTATATTTCTTTCTAAAATCTTTTGTTTAACCATTTCTTACCTCACTATTTATTTTATTAAATTTTTCTATTAGTTCTTTCGTCCTCTTTGTATCATGCAAGTTCTCAGCGATACGCAGCTGGTCTCTTAATTGTTCCTTGATAGCTTTTATTCTGTTTCTCTTAAGCTTAACAACACATTCTCTTAAGGTATCCTTGTCAACCTTTATAGTCTCATCCATCATTATCTCAGACACAAAACTACTGATAGCGCTGTCATCTGTAGAAATAAGAAAATCGCTATAAGTGAAATGACCGTGTTGCGCTTTACCTATAAAGAACATAAATGTTTTTTTTGACAAAGAATGGGAAAAATCGTCTGCATTGAGCTTATCTTTTAATGCAGAGAATACTTTTTTATTAGCAAGCATGCTTTTGATGATTATCTTTTCTGCTATAGGCACAGGCTCCTCTTTCCCTAAAGACGCTGCCATCTCTCTTTTTATACCTCTTTCTTCTTTCTCTACCTTCCTTAATTCTGAGAAAAGAGCAGCCTCTTTTACTCTTAAGACCGTAGAGAGTTTTTTTATGTATTCATATTTTTCTACTTCACTGGTAAGCCTGCTTATTGTTATAAGCATCTGTTGAGCAACTTTTGCTTTTCCTTCAATACTTTCAACATCATAAAGACGGCGGAGCATTTCTATTTTATAATCAAAAAAATCGACTCTTTTATCCAAAAGAGACTTTACAAATTCAACTCCATTCTTTCTTATTGCCAAATCTAAATCTAAACCTTCTGGCATACGTACAACTTCTGTCTTTAAACCTTCTCCCAAAAGAAGGTCCAGTGCCCTTAGAGTTGCACTTTCTCCTGCCTTATCTGAATCGAATACAAGAATTACACGCGAGGCATATCTTTTAATAAGCTGTATCTGCTCAATAGTTAAAGCTGTTCCTAAACTGGCAACTATATTCTTAATACCTGCCTTAAAAGGAGTAATCATGTCTAAATAGCCTTCGGTAACAACAACGCTATCCTTACTTATTATCTCTTCCTTGGCAAGATGAAGCCCAAAGAGATGTCTTCGTTTATTGTAAATAGAGTTTTCAAAAGAATTAATATATTTAGGGAGCCCTTCTTTATCTTTTAAGGCTCTTGCTCCGAAACCTATGGTTCTTTTACGAATATCACAAATGGGAAAAATTATTCTATCCCTAAATAAATCACTATAACCACCCCCTTCTTTAGTGACAACCAATGAAGCTTTCTCTAAAATATCGAGGGTAATTCCTTTTTTGCGCATATAGCCAATAAGACGATTGCCTAAGGGAGCGTACCCTATATGGAACAGTTTGATAATATCCTCGTCTATACCTCTTTTCTGTAAATAACCCCTTGCCTCTTTGCCTTCATTTGAAGAAATAAGATTACTGTGAAAAAACCGCGAGGCTTCTTCAACCACCTCATACAGCACTATTTTCAGCCTATCCTTTGGAGAGCTTCTCTGGTAAGGAATAGAAACCCCGGCCCGCTTTGCCAACAACTCTACAGCCTCTACAAAATTCATCCGTTCATAAAGCATGAGAAACTGTAGAACCCCTCCCCCCTTACCACAACCAAAACAATGGAAAATCTGCCTCTGGGGGCTTACAAAAAAAGAAGGCGTTTTCTCATTGTGGAAAGGACAAAGTGCTTTAAAATTCCTCCCTGCCCTCTTTAAAGGAATGTATCCTGAGATTAAATCCACAATATCTGTTCTTTGCTGAATCTCTTCTATAAACTCCTGGGGAATCATTTTTTACCTACTTTTTATGAGAAAATCTTCTAAAGCCGGAAAATTCGTAAATCTTAAGTTTCCCTTTTGACAGTAAATAATCAAGCATAAGATTAACACCTAGAGTGTCTGAAGCAATGTGAGAAGCAACAATAACATTAATGTGTTCCTTTTTGCACTGTTTAAAGTGTTCTTCGGACTGATGCATGGCAATAATTGTATCTACCCCTGAAGAAGAAAGTTTACTATAAATATCCTGGGGCCCTTCTGTACCACCGGTAAACTCTATATGAACCTTAGAAACTTTTGATTTGGGACTGCCGATAAAAATCTTGGGGGGATTATTATTCCTGGCTGCTTCTTTATACTCAGGTATCTCCATAAGAATATCAATAATCTCACCTAAATTACGGGGAGATTTTTTTCTTATCTGTCTTTCAATGTACCTATAGGCTAAATTATCTGCTGGGGTATGCATACACATAAATCTTATATCTAACCACCGAGCAACATCTATAGAACGCAAATGATTCGCTGCTCCTACGCGTCTTTCTACTTGGGCCTTTCTCTCATTAAGCATATTTTCCGCCACGCTTAAATTTACCCCTTGCTTTTTAAGAACATCTATCTGCAAATCCATAACCTCATAAAAATTAGCGTATGCTTTTCCTTCGGGATGATGAGAAATAACAAGGTCAATGTTTATGCCTTTTTCTTTGAGCCTGTCCACAAGTAAAAGCTCCGGCCCTTCTACATCTATACCTACAATAACCGACTGAATATTACTGTTTTCATCCCCCCAGAGAATACGACTATCACTAAAAGGATTAAATAAAGAATCTTTATCAAAAAGTTCTTTTTTTTCTTTTGGAAGTGATTCAAACTCTTTTTTCCTCTCTTTTAGAATTCTGTCTATTGCTTCTTTTCCTCGTGGATCTGCCTCAATACCTTTCTTTATTACCTCTTGGTAAATTTTTGATAATTTCATAATACTCAAATACCTCCTTATTTACTTTTATAGAGGAATTAATCCTCTTATAAATAGGATAAGTTTTCATATAGGCTATGGGGGCAATTTTTTTAAATACTTTGAAAGAAAGACTCCTCTCTACACTTCTCTGGGAAAAGAAAACAAGAAGGCAAAACAAAAGAATGCTTATAATAATTGACCCTCTCAAAATACCTAATATAATCGCAATTATTCTTTCCCATAGTAAATGTCGGTCGCTCTTAACAATTAAAGCAATACCCCTGGTTATAAAGAAGAAGATAAAAAGTGTAAAAAAGAAAATAATAAAAAAAGATATAGTGTTAAGAACACTTATGTTAAAAGAAAATGGTTCTTTATCAAAAAGTTCTGCTAAGAAAAAAGAATAATATTGTAAAGAAAGAAAAGAAGCGAGAAAAACACCTATCAATTTTACACTTTCATATAGAATTCCTCGCGAGAAAGCAATGTAACATATTCGTATCAAAAGAGCTAGAGACAAAAAATCTACCCACAGCAATCTATTCATTAACTTCCTTACAATTCCTCTTTTGAGTGCTTCCGGCTAAGAATTAATTAGTATATAACATATTGAGGGGGAAATGTCAAGAAAACGTTTACACAAAATAATATATTTGACTCTTCCTTCCTCCCCATAATACGTAAGTCTTTTATATTCAGCGTATTAGAAGCTTTTATTTTTTATTAACTTTAAGATAATTCAAAAAATCTCTTATCCTTCTTTCTTCTCCTACATTTAGAGGAAAATAATATCTCCTTGGCGCTCCATAACTTTGCTTAACAAAACTACCTATTTTCTTATCGGCAGGGTAACCATGGGGATATTTATAGGTAGAAGAGTGTGTCTTTATATGAGAAGGCACCTCTCTATTCTTGCCCTTCTCTACGTCTTCCAACGCTGTATTAATTGCCTTATAGCACGCATTGGACTTAGGAGAACATGCTAGATAAATAGTGGTCTGCGCAAGGATAAGTTGTGCCTCTGGCATACCAACAGATTCTACTGCCTTAAAACAACTCGTAGCCAACACTAAGCCAAAAGGATCTGCATTGCCAATATCCTCGCTTGCTAATATAACAAGTCTTCTGGCAATAAAGCGGGGATCCTCTCCTCCCTTTAACATCTTTGCTAACCAGTAAAGGGCACTATCGGGGTCAGAGCCACGAACTGACTTAATAAAAGCTGAAATAGTGTCGTAGTGGTAATCATCTTTTTTGTCATAAAAAATATTTTTCTGGATAGTTCCTTTTGCTACTTCTAAATCAAACACTATCTTACCATCTTCTCGGGAAGGCGTAGTTAACACACCAAGCTCTAAACTAGCTAAAGCCTTACGCGCATCTCCTGATGAATTTACAGCAATGTAATCCAAGGCTTCTTCGGAAATTATAACATCTGTATTGCCTAAACCGTTTCTTTTATCTCTCAATGCCCTCTTAAGTATCTCAATAATATGTTGTTTACTTAAAGGCTTAAATTCTGCTATTATAGCGCGTGATAAAAGAGAACGAATAAGATAATAGCGGGGATTATAGATTGTAGCTCCAATAAAAATTATTGTCCCTCGTTCTGTATCGGGAATAAGGGATTCCTGTTGGAGTTTATTAAAACGGTGAATCTCATCAACAAAAAGAACGGTCTTTCTTCCCTTTTCCTCTAAATTCCTGTGCGCTTCTTTAAGAATATTTTTTATCTCTCCTACAGACGAGAAGGCAGCATTCACATATTTAAACGCTCCCTTTGTCCTCTTAGCAATAATAAATCCTAGGGTAGTTTTTCCTGTCCCTGGAGGACCGTACAAAATAAGAGGAGGAATTCTTTTAGAAACAATTACGCGTCTTAATAGTTTATGCTCTCCTAAAATATGTTCTTGGCCAACGAATTCCTCTAAGTTATTAGGTCTTACTCGGACGGGTAAAGACAGGGATTTTTCCTCCATAATCAACTTAAATAAAAATCCCTGCCCTCGGTCCGTCGCAGGTTTGCCGCTTCCAGTCCAGTCCTCATACAGGTGGGCGCCGCATCTTGCTGCCGCAACAGCAAGAAATGTAAGCTCCCTTTCTGGAAGTGTTGGCTGTAGCGCTATTACCTGTCGACGAGACAGGCAGGGAATTTTTTCTTTTCATTATAAGTATAGCATTTAGGTTTTTTATTTTCAAGATATCAGCGCAAGATGACTCCTGCCTTATGAGCAAGCCTTTCTCTCAATTTAAAATGAAGGTCATCTACTTCATAAGAGGTTAAGGTTCTGTTTTCTGCTTGATAAAATACCCTTAAAGTAATTGCTAAAAACTCTTTTGGTAAATCTTTACTGTGATAGACATCAAGAAGACGATAGTGATGCAAAAACTCTTTAACGCAATTTTTAATAATATTTTCTATCTCCATAAACTTAACATCTTTCTTTATTCCTAAACTCACATCGCGATAAATAACAGGATATCGACTAAAAGGTGAATATTTAAACTCTCCTTTAAGCTTATATGCCATATTTATATCGAGCTCAAGAAAACTAATTTTGTTTTTTATGCTAATCTTTTGAAGTGTTTCTCTGCTCAGGATTCCTAAGGTGCCTATGCACTCGCCTTTTATCACAACTCTAAGTGCATTCAAGAAACAATCCCCTTCTGTCTCTAAAAATATGTAGTCCTTTATGTTTAACAATTTTAATATCTCTTGGGCCACCCCTTTTAAATAATAGAACCCTCCCGATTCTTCCTCTGTTATACATCCTAAAAAAGGTCGTTCTACAATAGCATTATTATCTTTTCTATAGATATTGGCTATCTCAAAAAACCTTAAACTGTTATTTTTCTGATTGATATTGCGCTGGATACACTCTACCATACCCCACAACAAAGTAGTCCTTAACGCATTCTCTTGGACACGCAAAGGATTGTCTAAACCAATAAAGCTCTTCTCGCCAAGGACACTAAGTTTGTTATCGCTTGTAAGACTGTAAGTGATAATCTCATTTAATCCGAGATTAACAAGAAAAGACCTCAATTCTTGCTTAAAACTGTAAAGTTCGTCTTTTGTCTTTTGAGGTTTAATAAGAGGCAGCTCTTCCTTTATACAGTTATACCCCCAGCCTCGGGCAACCTCTTCAAAAACATCCTCCCTTAGCCTCACATCTAACCTGAAAAAGGGCGGGACTACAGAGAACTCTTCTTTGTTCTTAACTTTTACCTTGAAACCAAGATTAGTAAGGATATTTTTTACCCGAAAAGAGGAAAATGTTTCTCCGATATGCTTATTCAATTGGGATAAATCAAAAGATATTGTTTTATTAAAAAAATCATTACTTCTTCCTACCTTCTTATAACCAGCATTGATACCATTACAAATTTGGGAAATTAATTTTAAAGCCTCATAGGAAGCAACTTCTAAGAGCGTGCAAGAAACATTTCTCTCAAACCTATACGAAGATTCTGTATCGAGCCCTGCGCTTCTGCGAGAACGTCTGATTGTAAGAGGAGAAAAAACCGCTGCTTCTAAAAGAATGTTTTTAGTTTTCGAATCTATTTCTGTATTCTTTGCTCCCATAACTCCTGCTAAAGCAATGACTTTCTTGTCATCACTAATAACTAAATTATCCTCTGTCAGTACATATTCTTTATCATCCAAACCGATAAAAGATTCTCCTTTTTTAGCTCTTCTAATATAAATATCGCCTTCTACCTTATCAAAGTCAAAAGCATGTAAGGGGTTCCCCCACTTAAGCATACAGTAATTAGTAATATCAACGGCATTGTTTATGGTATTAATCCCACAATTTTTAACCCTCTCCTTAAGCCAAATAGGGGAAGTTTTTATTTCTACATTCTTAATAAGACGGGCAATATAAACCATGCAATCTTTCTTATTCTCTATATTAATTCTAACCTCTTTAAGATGAGGGGTACGTATTATTTTAGGTAAATTAAACTTTAACTTTTTTCCGCTTAACCCTGCCAGCTCATAGGCAATTCCAAAAATAGATAACCAGTCATATCGGTTGGAAGTTACCTCAGCAGCAAAGATATAATCATCTCCTACCTGCTCAATATTCTCTATTTCAAGGCCTCCCATGGTTAAAATATGGGCTATTCTTTGAGGAGAAATTCTGGGATCAAAAAATTCTTTTAAAAAGTTTAAACTAAACTTCATAGAACTGTCTTAAAAACCTTGCATCATTCTCATAAAAAAGGCGAATATCATTTATGCCATATTTAAGCATTGCTATTCTGTCTACCCCCATACCAAAGGCAAACCCACTGTATTTGTTGGGATTAATACCACATTGTTTTAAAACTTTAGGGTGAATCATACCACACCCTAATATTTCAAGCCATCCCTTACGCGAACAAACACTGCAACCTTTACCCTTACAAATCATACAGCTGATATCGACTTCTGCTGATGGTTCGGTAAAAGGAAAAAAATGCGGGCGAAAACGTAAAGATACGTCGTCTCCAAAAAAACTTTTAGCAAAGTAAAATAAAACTCCTTTGAGATGGGAAAAACTTATATTTTTATCAACGCAGAAACCTTCAATCTGGAGAAACATAAAAGAGTGTGAAGCATCCACCTTGTCTGGTCGGTAAACCCGCCCTGGTGATATCACTGCCAAAGGTAAAGAATTATTTTCCATAACTCTTATCTGAGAAGGAGAAGTGTGACTGCGCAGAAGATATTTACCTTTATCATCTTGGGGTAACTTAAGATAAAATGTATCAAAAGCTTCACGCGAAGGATGTTCTAATGGGATATTAAGAGCAGTAAAGTTGTGCCATTCATCTTCTATTTCTTTACCTTCAATCACTACAAATCCTATTTTTTCAAAGATATTACATATCTTTTCACTAACTGACGTTAATATGTGTTTTCTACCAAAATAAATTTCCTCTGCAGGAAAAGTAACATCTATCTTTTCCTCTTTTTCCCTAAAGAGGTTCACTTTACTATCAATGCACTCTGTTATCTTTTGTTTAAGAATATTTAAATTGCGACCAAAAGATGCTCTTTCTTCATTGCTAAGGTGGGGTATTTTAGAAAAGAGTTGATTAATTGCTGATTTTCTGCCTAAGTATTTTATGCGTAGTTTTTCTATTTCCTGAAGACTACTAACTTTTTCTATCTCTTCAGTGAACTCTCTCTCTATGGATTTAATATCTTCGTGCATATCTTAATCTTATAAAATAAATTATTACCAATGTCAAACACATTATAGCCAATACAAAAGAGATACTTTTTTTAAACTGTGAAGGTGCTTCTTTTAAGCTACGCCCTCTTTTTATAACCTCCACACTCAAAAGATGAATATCCCGCCCAGCGTGGATTGGACAATCTTTATAAAACACTCCTTTTACTCTTATAATATCTCCTTGTATACGGTAAGCGCCAAAGTATTTAATGTTTTTCAATAAACCCTTATCCCCAACATACACTCCTAAATTATATCCTCCATCAAGAATATTAATCCAAACACCCCCGCCTTTATCCTTAAGAATTTCTCCTATAACTTCTCCTTCCACAACAACAGTTTTACTGTCAAAAAGCTGGGGATGCTTAAGAATTTCTTTTAAGGACAACGGGCTTTGTGCAAAACTGCTCGGTAACTTGAAAAATACCGTGGCTATCCCAATCACCGTAAAAACAATCAGCCTAATAATATTTTTATTCATTTCTTAAACAAAGAGAAAATAAACCCCAACATAACAAATACTGCCAAAAACTCTAACCTTCCTATCCACATCTGAACAATATAAACAACTTTCAAAAGAGCAGGCATAGAAGGACTGGTTATTCCTAAAGATAACCCTACATTAGCTGTGGCAGAAACTGACTCGAAAAGGGAAGCTAAGGCAGGATATCCCAACAACATCCCAATTATGCCCCCTATCAGGTAAGTAACTAGGAACAGACTGAAGAAAATAAATATCTCCTTTATTTGTCTATCATTAATAATCTTATCTTCCAAATGGTGGTAGCTGTCACGGTAAACTGCTTTAAAAGGCATCATGAGCCTTCTAATCTCCATAAAAAACGATTTAAACACAAGCCCTAATCGCATGAGTTTAATACCGCCGGTAGTTGAGCACATCCCACCTCCAATCATCATAGCAAATATTATTGCCAAGAGTGCAATGTGAGGCATACCTTTTAATTCTTCTGGTGCCAAATTAGTAAAGCCACAGCCTGTATGGGCTGATATCAGTTGATAAAAACCTTTACGAAAAATAGAAAAATGTGGATGGGTATGCAAGGAGAAAAAAACCATCAGTAAAAGTAAAAAGAAACTAATAAGAAAGGTCTTTGCTTCAAAATTTTTAAATATTTCTTTTTTATTCTTAAACCAAACCCAAAAATGTAGATTAAAATTAAATGCCCCTAACATCATAAGAATAATTGTTATAATTTCTAACCCTAAAGAGTGATAATAAGCAATATTTTGAGCTTGAGGAGCAAACCCTCCTGTGTCAAAAGAGGCAAAGAAAATCCAAAGAGCGTGCAAAATAGCTCTGTCTATCGCCATTCCTTTGTAAAGAAGAAAAATAACAAGAAAACTTACTCCTAACGTTAAATAAATAATACTGACATTCCATATAAACCGAGCGGTAGCAATTATGTTCGGTAATATCTTTTCTGTCCTTCCTTCTCCCACGTATAAACCCAATACTGAGCCCTTCGCACGAGAAAGAAGAGATATGCTGGCAAGTATTATTCCCTGACCTCCAATAAACATCATAAGGTGCCGCCACATATTGTGCGACAGAGAAAGATGGTCTAAGTCTCTTACAAGTGTTAAACCTGTTGTTGCAAATCCACTCATTGCTTCAAACCAGGCATCAAGAAATCCTGCGTAATGACCGGAAAGAAAAAGCGGCACTGCCCCCAAAAGAGAAGCAACGAGCCATCCTAAGCTTACAATAAAAAAAGTGTGTACCCAGCCAATCTCTTTCTTAGAGGGAAATATCATAACAAGACTTACTCCTAAAATAGCAGAAACCGATATGGCTATTGAGAAATCAAAAAATGGAGAAACTTCTTTATAGAAGATGGCTACGAGGAAAGGCAACAGTAAAGAGGCACTTAAACCTATAATGAGCCGTCCTAATATATGAAAAATTGTAAAGAAATCGTCTCTGTCAGGGGAAATAGTCATGATTTTTTAGAATATCATTGAAAGGACGAATCCTATAAAAATAATCACCAGACAACAAATTATCTCTGTAATAATCCCAAAAATTATCTTCATCTTAAAGGAAATTGGGATGTATTCACAATCTTCCGATAAGCGACCTTATCAACTGCTTTTCGTTATCAATGATAGTAGCGGCGATAATTTCGTCCCCTGACAATATTTTAGTAATCCCCGAAGGAACTATTATCTCAGGGCCCCTTAATATAGATATAAGAACAGAATTGGGAGGAAGAGAGATATCTTTTAGCATTTTATTTACAACCGGCGCATTAGGAGGAATATCTACCCTAACAATAGAAAGTCTTCCTTTCTTAACGCTTAAAAGATTCATGACATCAGAAAAAGATGCCTCTTCCTCTACGATTCTTGCCAATATGGTAGTAGAATCAATAGGAACATCTATCCCCATATGTTTATAAAGAAGAAGATGTTTAGGGTCATTAACACGGGAAACAGTCCTTTTTATGGAAAAAGCTTCTTTAGCAATATTGCAAATAATAATATTGTCGGCATCAGAAGAAGTGGTGCTTACCAACACATCTGCTTTCTCTACTTTGGCAGACTTTAATACTTCTGGGTTGGTAGCGTCGCCCTGTATAATAAGAACTCCTTTTAACTCCTCTGCCAGCTTATTGCACACTATCTCGGACTTATCAATAATAGAGACTTGATGCTTATCCTCTTTAAGCTTCTTAGCTAAAAGAATACCTAATCTACCTGCTCCAGCAATTATAATAAACATTTCTTAAAGACCTCTACTAAAATATAAGTCTTATTGACAATAATGAGCCCCTCTTCAGAAAATATCTTCTTCTTGCTTGTATCATAAACCTGAAGAGCTATTTTCTTTATATTCTTATACAACTTCTTAGCTACCTTACTTATAACAATATTTACATTGTCATTTCCGGTAGCCAGAACCAATATATCTGCCTCTCTTGCTCCTGCATTCTCTAAAACCTTTAAATCTAAAGCGTCTCCCAATACCTTCTTTCCGTTAAAATCTTCCCCTAGGGCATCCAAGGCATACTTGGACTTATCAATAACCACCACATTGTGCTGGTGAGAAAACTCTCTAGCAAGCTCTCTACCTGTCTTACCACAGCCTACAATAACTATGTATTTCATAACAATTTGGTTCTGGGCTTTAATCTAATTTTTTGCCAACTCTACAATCTTATCAAAAACTGCCGGTTCTTCCGCAGCAATCTGGGCAAGAATATCCCTAGAAAGTATAATATTTTTCTTCTTAAGAGAAGAGATGAATTCGCGGTAATTTAACCCTCTCTCTTTTACCGCAGCATTTACTCTTAATATCCACAATGACCGGAACTCTCTCTTTTTCGTCCTTCTGTCCCGGTAAGCATAAGCTAAAGCTCTACGTACAGACTCCTTTGCCCGCCGGTACTGCTTAGAACGATCACCCCAAAATCCTTTCGCTGACTTTAACACTTTCTTCCTTCTCTTCCTTGATGGAACAGAATGTCTCGCCTTCATAAAACACTCCTTTCCTAAAATTATACGCTGTATGGTAGCGATTCTTTTATTAATCTGCGTTCGCTCGAAGAAACTCTACTGGGTCTTCTCAAATGCCTCTTTCGCTTTCTTGACTTGCTACTTAATAGGTGCCGACGCCCCGATTTACTATGTAACATCTTCTTCTTTTTTGTAATCTTCACTCTCTTAGCTAATGCTTTTTTTGTTTTTAGTTTTGGCATATACCCTCCTCCTTAGTTTATACCCTTAAGCTGTCTATTTGGGTGCAAATATAGTAATAATAGAACGCCCTATAGTCTTTGGCTCTTTATCAACTCTGCCTACATCTTGAACATCACGAACCAATCTATCTATAACGGCTCTGCCCAAATCCTGATGGGAGAATTCCCTTCCTTTAAAAAACATTCTAATTTTAACCTTGAATCCTTTCTTTAAAAAATCCTGAATATGTTTTAACTTAACCGCATAATCATGGGACTCAATACGGGGCGTAATTCTTATCTCTTTAAGTTGAGAGTGTCTTTGGTGCTTTTTTGCCTCTTTTTCCCTTTTCTCCTGTTCATATTTATACTTAGTAAAATCCATTATCCGACAAACGGGAGGATTTGCCTGAGGTGCTATCTCTACCAAATCAAACCCCAACTCATCTGCTTTCTTTAAAGCCATCTCTCGGGGGAATATACCCAATTGTTCTCCTTCGGGACCAATTACCCGAACCGTTTTAGAAAAAATCCTCTCGTTTACACGAATATACCTTTTAATCTTACACCTCCTTTTTTAACAAACTTATAAAATCAACCACTTTCATCAATCCTAGATTTTCCCCTCCCCGTTTACGCACATTGATATTTCCCTGAGCCTGTTCTTTTTTACCTACAATTACCATATAGGGCACCTTATCTAATTCCTTCTCTCTTATTTTTCTCTGAAGCGTCTCATCTCTTAGATCCACCTCTACCCTAAAATCCTCCTTTTCCAGCATCTCTTTTATTTTAAGAGCGTAATTTTGTGTATCTTCACTTACATTAATAATGGCTACCTGCACAGGAGAAAGCCAAAGAGGAAACTTGCCACCATAATGTTCAATAAGTGTAGCCATAAATCTTTCCAAACTCCCTAAAATAACCCGATGAATCATAACCACTCTTATATCTTTACCATGGGGATCACGATAAGTTAAATCAAAACGTGCTGGTATACTGTAGTCAAGTTGAACTGTAGCACATTGCCACTCTCTACCCAAAACATCCTTTAACTTTATGTCTATTTTAGGACCATAGAATGCTCCCTCACCCTTATTAATTTTATAATCGAAATCCTTTTTCTTTAAGACCTCCTCTAATATTTGCTCTGCTAAATCCCATTCCTCTTTATCACCAATAAATTTAAGAGGCCGCGTGCTTAATTCCGCCCCAAAATCCTCAAAACCGAACTTATGCATAGCATCTTTTACAAAATCGAGTACTCCTTCTATCTCTTTATACAAATCCTCTCTGCGACAGAAAATGTGAGCATCGTCTTGAGTAAATCCTCTTACTCTTAAAAGACCGTGAAGAACGCCACTTTTTTCATAACGGTAAACGGTTCCTAATTCAAACATCCTTAAAGGTAACTGGCGCCAGCTGCGCAACTGAGATTTATATATAAGAATATGGCCAGGGCAATTCATAGGCTTTAGAATAAACTCCTGATTTTCTTTAGTAATAGGATACATATAGTCTTGATAGTACTCTAAATGTCCGCTTTTCTCCCAAAGCTTTCTATCCATAATGTTGGGGGTAATAACGAGCTCGTACCCTCTTTTTAAGTGCTCCTTAATCTCCCAGTTCTCAATTATCTTACGCAATATTGCTCCTTTAGGAAGATAAAATACCAAACCCGCCCCTGCCTCATTCTGATAAATATCAAAAAGCCTTAACTGTTTTCCTAAAATTCTGTGATCTCTCTTTTTAGCCTCTTTTAGTCTCATAAGATAGCTGTCGAGTTCGTCTTTTGTAAAGAAGGCTGTCCCATAAATACGTACCAACTGAGGATTGTGTTCATCTCCTCTCCAATAAGCGCCAGAAACAGACAACAGTTTAAAGTACTTGACTTCTCCTGTAGAGGCTAGATGAGGTCCCCGACACAAATCTACAAAATCATTATGTTGATAGATAGACACTCTTTCTTCTCCTAACTCATTAATTAACTCCACCTTATAGGGCTCGTTTTTCTCTTTGAAAAACTCAATAGCCTCCTTCTTATCCCACTGCTTGTGAATAAAAGGCATATCCTCTTTGGCAATTTCTCTCATTATCTCTTCTATCTTGTTTAAATCCTCCTCTTTTATACCACCGGGTATATCAAAATCATAATAAAACCCTTCTTTTATTGCGGGTCCAATACCTAACTTTGCCTGAGGGTAAAGTTTCTTTACTGCACTTGCCATAATATGTGAACACGAGTGTCTTAAAGTTTCTAAATCCATAGCGTTTTTTACTTATTTCTTCCTATTTAAGGACTCATTGTATCCAAATGAGTAGAGCTATCGTATGGAAAGCAACCACTCTTTACCCTACCCCCTTATTCCATATCAACAACAATGGGCGGTAGAGGATTTGAACCTCTGACCTTCTGAATGTAAGTCAGACGCGCTCCCAACTGCGCCAACCGCCCAATTTTCGTATCGCGTTCTGTGTATTGCGTACTACATTATAGTAAATCTAAAAATACACCGTACGCACGACGTATTACGCAATACAAATCCCGAATGAGAATAATACCAGATTTTTTTCTATCTTCAAGTATATTTATTTAATATGCTGCACACAAATATTATACCTTGGGAAGAGCAGTCATGCAAAATACCATTACAAAAAGAGCAACAGTCTCAATCACCCCAAGAACCATTATGTAATTACCAAAACCTTTGCCTGTCTCTGCTAATGCATCAGAGGCTCTGGCTCCTGCTTTTCCCTGCATATATGCTGAGGCTCCTATTGCTACCCCCCCCAAAAGCCCGATAAGCATCTGGTATATATAACTGTCAGGGGGAAGATGCGCATTTTTTATGGCATTGCGCAAAATCATACCATAAATAGTCTGAGACAGTGGTGCCCCTACAAAAGCGATGATAATAAAAGGAGCAGCTTTGTTATGAACAAATGCTTTCTTCCAAGCACCAATTGCTGCCATGCCTGCTATTCCTGTGCCTAAAGCTGAGCCTATTGCTGACAAAGCCAAAGAGAAATTCATATCTCCTAAACCAGTAACCATAATAACCTCCTCATTTCATTTAAAGCTTTATCAAAAGGCAATTATTATGTAACTAACAGTGCTATACTGTACCTACTCTTTAAATGGTATATACGGTTTACCCGACCACTCCATACCCAGATGTCCAGAGAATTCTAACATATTAAGACGCACACCGTGCACAATTATTGCCATAAAACCTAAAGCAATATTTAATGCGTGCCCAAAGAAAAGGATAAGGGCCGAGCCAAAACTTTTTATAACATCGCTGAATCCCAAGCTTGCCGCTATGTCATTAAAACTACCTGCAACTACTACAGTTGCGTATCCTACAGCAAACAGACGTAAATAAGAAACAACGTCGCCAAAGGAACTTACTATTTTCAAAGGCACCTCCATCAACGCATTTCCCAATGCCTTAAATACATTTTTATTGGGGTAAGAGAAAATTAAAACAAGTCCTACTCCTGCAGCAAATAAATACCCCCCTAGATTAGAAAAAGGCCTTCCCACCACAAGTGTTCCAGCAACAAAAAAAAGCCCCCATATAATGGCAATCCAGCCTAACTGTGACAATGCTATAAGGGACTTACGAAAACGAAAAGCTCTTATAAGATGGGCAACTGTAAGATGGGTAGCACCGATTAAAAAACACAAATACATCATAAACCGCTGATTTGCATCAACAAAACTATTTATTCTCTCAATTATAAGCGTCTTTAAGAAAGGTATACGGGCAAACTGAGCGGCCCCAAAATAAGTTCCTGAACACACCCCCCATATTATAGTAGCAATGCTAAAAACATACATTAGATGAAACACTTCTGAAGGCGCATTTTTCAACTTCCTTTTAAGAAAAAATGTTAGCATCAAAAACAACATTCCATAACCTGCGTCTCCTATAAGAATAGCAAAGAAAACTGTCAAGAACAAAAGGAACCATATACTTATATCGTACTCATTGTAGCCAGGGAGCGTTCCCATAAGTTTAAATACTGGCTCAATTATACGCACCCAGCGGGGATTTCTTATAAGCGTAGGAACTTCCTCTGGGTCATCAGGGTCTTCCTCTAACATAGCCCATCCTTCTTTTTTAGCCAACTGTTTAAGAGAATGTACCTCTTCTTCAGGAATAAACCCCTTAAGGTACCAGAACCCTTCTTCCTTCATCATACTTAAACGCACTGTATAAAACTCTAACTGTTTTGATAAAGAAAAAATGTATTTTTTTAAAACATCTCTGTATCGTGATAAAACCTTGAGCCTTTCCTCTATCTCCTTAAGCCTTTTCTCTGTACTGTTAAACTCCTCTTCTACCACCAAAGGGTCTTCCTGGGGGAATTTAACCTCATCAAAACCAAGAGATTCTTTATTGTCAAAAGTTATAAAAACGATATAAGCTTTGTCTTTCTCTTTTTTAACAACAAATATATATTTGTCATTTGGAAGCCTCTTAAGATGTTTTCTCTCTATAATATAAAGCTTAATAAAGATACCGTAATGGGTGAGCTCTTGAAGGGAAGCCAACGAAATTCTACCCCATTCGTTAAACCAGTTAATCTTTGCTCTTAAACTGTCTCTTTTTACCAATAGCTGCTCTTTTTCCTGAAGCAAATCAACTGTTTCTGCTATGAGAGCTTTTACATCTGGTATCTCTTCTTTCCTTAAAGACATTACTCCTTTATGTAATGTTTCAAAAGCTAAGGTTGCGTTCTGCAATTCTTTTTTTAAAACATTTATTTCTTTTCCTTTAGGCTCATTAAGGTGCTCGATATGAACTACTCCTAATTTACGCAGTTTAAAAAGGGCCTCATCCACTTCTTGCTGTGCTACCAATAATGTAATTTTCTTCATTGTAACAATCATTGGTTTCTGGCCTGGTAAATTTTTGCCTTGGCAATTTTTCCTCTTACCACTTCGGCAGTTTGTAAATCCCCAAGATAAATATTTATTCGTCTTATATTCTCTTTGGTCTCAGGTATCTTTACCTTCTCAAAGAGATTGACTCTCTGGGTTGTAATACGCAACTCCTCTGCCAACACCTGCCTCTGTTCCCTCAAAACAGAAAGTTCAACCTCCAACGACATTATCGTTTTGCACGCCTCAATAGCTTCGTCAATCCATAAAGGGGTAACCATGTAGTCATATTCTTTTTCTTCGAAAATAACTTCTTTAAAAACAGATATATCTATTCCTGCGATATTGCCTTTTTCTATATTGACATCCTTTATATCCAAGAACTGTTCAATATCAACTTCTTCAGCAAAAACATCTATCCAGGGCTCTAAACGGTGATAGATTGCTTCTATTTCCCTTTCTTTTTCTTCTATTCTCTGGTCTATCCTTGCTATCTCAAACTGAAGCTGTTGCTTTTTCAGCTGAAGAACAGGTAAAAACCGTATAAAACGTCCTAGTGCCTCCTTCTGTCTCCTTAACTCGTTTTTTGTAAATTTTATCTTCGTCTTATACATATATACTCACTTTATTCCTAACTGGCTATTTCTTCTGTGTTGTCTTCTCCTTCTATATTGACCTTCTGTTTTGGCCAGAATTCATCAATTAAGTCTGTGCGAAAACTGGTTTCTTTGGGCTCAAAACATTCAGCCAGTATCCTCCACCCTGTATCCAAAGCTTTCTCAAGAGGAATATTCACGGCCAAATCCATCAACTCTTTTTCAAAAAGTACACCGTATTTAAGAAGCTTCTTATCCCACCTGCTCATGCGAAATCCCATTGCACGTTTCTCTTCTGTTTCTCTATATTGAGCGTAAAGCTGAATCATTCCATCCATAATAGCGCGGTGGTCTTTTCTGGTTTTATCATTAACCAGCTGCTTTAGGCGGCTTAAGGAGCCAAATGGTTCGATTCTCCCGTTGCGCAAGTAAAACTGGCCCTCGGTAATATATCCCGTATTATCGGGAACAGGATGCGTGACATCATCTCCAGGCATAGTTGTTACTGCTAAAATGGTTATAGAACCTGCTCCTTCAAAATCCACCGCCTTCTCATAACGGGCAGCAAGCTGGCTGTACAAATCTCCGGGATAACCTCGATTGGAAGGAACCTGTTCCATAGTAATAGAAATTTCTTTTAAGGCATCTGCAAAATTTGTCATATCAGTGAGCAAAACTAAAACGTCCTTTCCTTCTAAGGCAAATTTTTCTGCTACCGCTAAAGCTAAATCTGGAATCATAAGTCCTTCTACAATAGGGTCAGAGGCAGTGTGCACAAAAAATATAGAACGGCTTAAGGCTCCCCCTTCCTCAAGAGTATCTCTAAAAAATAAATACTGGTCATATTTTAAACCAATGCCCCCCAAAACAATCAAATCAACTTCTGCCTGAAGAGCAATACGTGCTAAAAGTTCATTGTAAGGCTCTCCCGACACAGAAAAGATAGGCAGTTTTTGAGAAACCACCAAAGAATTAAAAACATCTATCATAGGAATATTAGTGCGAATCATACGAGAGGGAATTATACGCTTTGCAGGATTTACTGTAGGGCCTGCTATCTCAATCATATATTCTGTTAAATGAGGCCCTTTATCGCGGGGTCTTCCACTACCATCGAATATCCTGCCAATCATATCGTGAGAAAAAGCAACCCGCATAGGATGACCTAAAAAACGAACCTCGTCAGTTGTAGAAATGCCCCGACTTCCAGAAAATACCTGAAGAGATACTATATCCCCTTCCAGTTTTATTACTTGAGCAAGGGATTTCCCGCGAAAAGTGTTAATCTGGGCTAACTCACCGTAACTAACACCTTTTGCCTTTACGGTAATGACATTGCCTACAATGCTTAAGATGCGATTATAAATTTTTCTCATTCTTCTTTAACCCTGACAAAAATTCATCTATTCTTTTCTCTTGCGCTTTAAACTCTTCCGACTCCCATTCTTTATAATTCCAATCAATAAATAGCTGTCTTAACTGATAAAAGGTATCTCTTGCCTCCTCCTTACTATCAAAAACAAACTTCGTTTTAAGAACAGAAACTATTTTGGAAAAAACATACTCCTGACGTTCCCTTATGGTAGCAGCATCTACCCTATCAAAAGCGTTCTGCTGAAGATAAACACTGTCTAAGAAGTCTCCTTTTAGGTAGTCTTGAAAATCTTCTAAAGAGGTTCCCTCCTCTCCAACTACCTTCATCATCTGATTTACCTCATCAGCTTTAAAAAGAATGCCTTTTGCTACTTTGACGTTCTCTGTGGGAATAAAACTTTTATAACGCGACCAGCTACTTAAAGGGTCTAAGGAAGGGAACTTTCGCGCATTAGCACGCTCACGTGAAAGCCCATGGAAAGCTCCCACTACTTTCAGGGTAGACTGAGTAACGGGTTCTTCGAAATTTCCTCCTGCCGGACTGACGGTACCGCCTATGGTTAAACTCCCCTCTTTACCAAACTTAAGTTGAACTTTTCCTGCCCTCTCATAAAACTCCGCAATCCGGGACTCCAAATAAGCAGGGTAAGCCTCTTCTCCCGGTATTTCCTCTAAACGACCGGAAACCTCTCGCATTGCTTGAGCCCAGCGAGATGTTGAATCCGCTAAAAGAAGAACATCTAACCCCATTTGACGGTAGTACTCTCCCAGGGTTGCTGCTGTATAAACAGAAGCGTCTCTTGCAGCCACAGGCATAGAACTTGTATTGCACACAATAATTGTTCTTTCTATCAAATGTCTATTAGTCCGTGGATCGGTAAGCTCAGGGAATTTACGGAGTGTCTCCACCACCTCTCCTGCCCGTTCCCCACAAGCAGCAATAATCACAATGTCTGCTTCAGCGTACCTACTTGTTATCTGTTGCAACACAGTTTTCCCCGCGCCAAAGGGCCCGGGAATACAATAGGTACCTCCTTTAGCAATAGGGAAAAAAGTATCTATAATACGCACGCGGGTAACAAGAGGTTCACCAGGTGCATATTTTTTAATATAGGCAGTTATAGGAATCTTAATAGGCCACTTAAAGGACATGCTCAAGGTGAGCTTTTTGTTTCTGGAATCCTCTATAGTAGTTATGGTTTCTTCTATAGAATAATCTCCTTCCTTGGCTACTGAAACAACGCGGTATCTATCTTCTAAACCAAAAGGGACCATAATAAAATGTTTAAAAATACCTTCTTCTACATATCCCAAAGGATCTCCTTTACTAACAATATCTCCTACTTTAACCAAAGGATAAAAATGCCATTTTCTCTGTGTATCAAGAGCTTTTAGCTCTACTCCTCGAGGAAGAAAGAATCCGAACTCTTTTGCTAACTCCACCAAGGGATTCTGAAGACCATCGTAAATCTGTCCTAAAAGTCCTGGCCCTAACTCTACAGAAAGCATCTCCCCACTAAACTCTACCTTATCCCCCACCTTTATCCCTTTTGTAGGTTCAAACACCTGCATATAGGCAATGTCTTGGTTTACACGAATAACCTCTGCTTTAAGCCTTTCTTCGCCAAGTAAAATATACCCTACCTCATTCTGAATAATTTCTCCCTCTACCCTAACAGAAATCATATTGCCATTTATAGAAATGATTTTGCCCTGTTTAGCATCCATATCTACCTCGTATAGTATACTTTTCTCTCCAGATACTTATCCTTAACTCCCCTTTTGCATATCTTACTAAATACCTCTTTCCCTCTTTCTTTATTAAACGTAAAAAGCCGTTCTAAAATCTGAAGTTTTAAGAAATAAAGAACAAGGAAGGTGAAATCAAAAAAATGCTCTACTCCTTTTTCTTCTAACCACTCCCAACGCTTGTAGAGAAGTGCTTCTTCGGCTTCTAGAGGGTTTTTGTCTTTTATCTCAATTATTTCCTTCGGCAAAATATATTGACGCCTGGTTTTTTTAGCTTTGCGATATTTTGCCAGTTCAACTCGCAAATGCTCTTCAAATGTCTTGTATTCCCTTAGAAAAACTGTATCGCTGGGATAAAAATAAAAATCGTTTAAGTCTACTTTAGAAAGACTGTTGTATTCGCTATCAGTAAGCCACTTTTTTACTTCCTCTAAAAACGTTTCTTTTGTGATGGTGGGCTTTTGGCCAAATGTTAAAAGGGGAAGCTGTGCAGCAATGTAGTAATATTTATCCATCCTTATCTAAAATTTCTCTTATACGGGGGCTAAGAAAAACCTTTAGGGCTTCTGTAATGCTTTCCTCACTAAAATCATAATAAACATTTTCCCCCTCAATGCCTATACGGAAACCCGTCTCAATACTTTCATCAACACTAATACTGATTTTGTTTTTCGCTGCTTCCTTTACCTTTGTTAAAATAAAACTCTTAATCTTTTCTGCATCATCTTTGGACAATAAAATATTTAATTTATCTTCTTTCTGAGACCAATTGTCAACTACCTTAAGAATGATCTCCTTTAGAAACTCATCCTTTAAAGTCTCTGTAACCTTTTTCTTAAGTAGAGACTCGCATATATTTATCAGTTTTTCTTTCACAGTCAAAACAGTATCTCTTGCTGCTTTTTCTATAGCATTATCTGCTTTTTTCCGAAGCGCTTCTGCTTCCTCTTTTGCTCTGGAAATAATATCGGAAGCCTCTTTTCTGGCATCTTCAATAATTTGCTTTGCTTCCTTCTTAGCATCGTCTATCATTTGAGAAGAAAGCTTTTTAGCTTCACGGACTCCCTCCTGCTTTATCTTTTCTATTAGACCATCTAAAGCATTTTCCATTTATGCCTCCTTGATTATGATAGCTGTCTTTTTATGTCTAAAATTACCTTATAAGGGTCTTTTGCCTCATAAATAGGGCGACCAACAATTATATAATCAACTATTCCTTTAACATCTGCGGGTCTTACTGTTCTCTTTTGATCACTTGCATCTTCCTTTAAACGCACACCTGGCGATGCAATAACAAAATCTTTACCTAACTTACTCCTTAAGCCTTTCGCGTCTCTACCCGAGGCTATCACACCATCACATCCTACCTCCTGAGCTTTCTTGGCTAAATTCATTACTTGAGTGTGTATTGTAGGCTTATTACTCTCACTTGTCAATACAGTTACCCCCATTATATAAATCTTCCTTTTTATCCTTCTTGCCTCTTTCTTAATGCTGCTTACTGTGTACTTAAGAGAATTTTTATCACACATAAGGTGAAAATCGAGCATATCAATGCCCCAGTTAAGAGTATTTAGAGAAGCTCTTATCATTGTGTTGGGTATATCGAAAAATTTTAAATCTAAAAAAACTCTGCCTTTTCTTCTTTTAACCATCCTTACTGCTTCTTTTCCTAAAGCCGTAAAGGGAATTAACCCTATCTTATAAAAAGAGACTAAATCTTTTGTAGAATCTAAAAGATATAAAAAATCTCTCTTTTTTGCTTTGTCCAGAGCAAAAATAAGCTCAGTTTTTCTTTTCATAATACCTCTTTAAATCTTCAATAATCTTTTTGCAGGCAAAAGGATTAATTAAATTTGCGGTACCGACTTGCACTGCACTTGCTCCTAAATTTAAAAAATCCAGTGCATCGCGGTAACTCATAATACCACCACAACCTATTATAGGCAACGAGACAACTTTTTTTACCTCATAAATACACCCTAAAGCCACAGGTTTAATGCAAGGTCCACTTAAACCTCCTATAAGATTACCCAATACCGGCTTACCCTCCGTATCCACTGCTATAGCAGGTATGGTATTTATTAAGGTAAGGGCGTCTATGTTCGCCTTCTTTAAAGAAACTGCTATCTCTTTAATGTTCGGCAAAAAAGGTAATTTAGCAATAAGTAACTTCTTGGTGTAAGGTCTTAACCTGTTTATAAGCGAATAAAGCCATTTGCTATTAAAGTATAAAGGTTTCTTTTTTATATTCGGGCAAGAAAAATTTAATTCAAACCCTGCAATGTTCGCTTTATCCAACGATACAATAAGTTTTTTCCATTCCTTAAATTCTTCTCCGTATATACTAATAAACACCTTGGTTTTAAGGTGGTTTAGAGATTCAAGGTAGTCCCTCTTAAACCTCTCTAAACCAGGATTTTCAAGACCGATTGAGTTTATAACTCCAAATCCTAAATCATATATACGAGGAGGCTTATTCCCTTTTCTTGGCTTAAGAGTTATGGTCTTTGTTACAAACCCTCCTAAGACATTAATATCAAAAATCTCCTGCATTTGTTTTCCATAGCCAAACGTTCCTGAAGCAGCAATTACTGGATTATTTAATGTTACTTTACCTACTTTAGAAATTAACCGGTGCTTAACCATTGCTATTTTACTAAAATCATCCTTAAGGCAACGAATAAAAGAAATACGCCAAAAATCCTTCTAAGAAGCAAATCGGGTATTTTATGAGCAAGCTGTGCACCAAAAAATCCGCCGATAAAAAATCCTATGCAAACAAAAGCTGCAATAGAAAGTTTAACATTACCAGACATATAATAACGCAGTGCCGCCAAAAGACCAATGGGAGGAACCATAATTGCCAAAGTAGTCCCTTGCGCCTGATGTTGACTTAAATCAAACATGTACACTAAAGCAGGAATAAGAATGGTACCCCCTCCTATACCCAAGAAACCGCCAAAAACACCTGCAATTAAACCTAATATGAGATACAAACTCCACATTTCTCCTCCTAATTAATTTATTACACTCACATAATACTCTACGTATCTAAACCTGCAAATACTATCTCCTTTTGCAGTCAATCAACAAAATATTTATCGTCTAAAAGCTGGGCTCTATACAGAAAGTTCCATACTTCCTAAAACCTTTAAGACCTCCTATTACAAAATATAGATTGGTTAAATATTTCATTTTAGCAAATTCAAACCATCTATTGTATGGTTCAATATTAAAGGCTGTACGGAAAAACTTAAAAGCACTTACTAACGTAAATATAAAAAATATCCAGCTGCTTAAGCGTAACCCTACTGATAAGGGCCAAAACCACTGTGTGATAAAAGTCAAAATAAATAAGACTGCCCATAAGTGCATAAGGTGAAAATTGCCAATATATATAAATCCTTTCACAAATGAAGGCAAGGTGATAATTGGATGTTTGGGATAGTTACCGATAAACTGCAATACTATTTCCATGTGGTTGGTAGCATGGGCATGTAGTAAAGGAGCGTGTGCAGCAGCATAAGACTTCCATACCCGAAGCAAAGCTTTCAAATTTGCCCGGTGCATATGCTGAACACTTGCAGAAGGCAAAAAGTAAAACTTCCATCCTTTTTTACGTACCCGTATACCAAAATCTATGTCTTCACCTGTAGGCAACTCCCAAAATTTGCGCTCAGCATCTTCAACTGCCTCTTTTCTATAAGCAACGTTCGCTGTAACAAAAAAATAACTACGGTGACCACAAACCTGGGTAGGCATATTTTCCTGAGCAGGATAATATCCCTCTTCTAAATTGCCGTAGCGCCAACTTACACGATTAAACCCAAAAGCCTCACAGTAAATTTCTACCAAATTATTAGGATCAACCCTTAAGGTATAGATTTCTCCTCCTACAGCCCCAATTTTTGCATCTCGGTTAAAAACCTCAAGCATTTTATCTATCCAGTCTTTAACGGGGGCGCAGTCGCCGTCTGTAAAGAAAATAAAATCCCCCCGTGCCCTTTTTAAAGCCTGTGTACGGGCATAACCGGGAGAAGGACAATCTGGGATTTCTACCAGTTTTATAAAACGATGATGGGCTTGGTATTCTTTAATAATTTCTACTGTTTTATCACTGGAACCTCCATCAGCAAATATTATTTCTAAAAAAGTTCTTGGGTAGTCAACATTCATTAAATATTCAAATGTAGTTTTTATTGTGCGTTCTGCATTCCTAACAGGAACTATTATGGAAACAAACGGCCTATTACTCATTAAATTACCTCCCCTTATTTATGGTAAGTCGCTCAGGTTAAAAACTGGCCCGTCTTTACACACTCTCTTATACCCTTCTTTAGTGTTTATAACGCAACCCCAACACACCCCTATGCCGCAACCCATAAACTGTTCAAGGGAAACCTGGCATTTTAAATAAGGAAATTTTCTTATTGTCTTCTTGATAGAAAAAATCATTTCTCTTGGACCACACAGATAAACATAAGCCCTAGAATTATAACCGCTGGTCTTTAGCTTACTATTCAACAGTTTAATGACTGTTCCTTTAAAACCACCTGAGCCATCCTCGGTAGCAACGAATGTTGTATAGCCTAACTGCTTAAACTCCTTATCACACACTATCTCATTTTTTGTCTTAGCTCCTAAAAATACCCAGCATTTTACCTTGTTACGGTACGTTTTTTTCAAATTCTCTGCTAAGAATACTAAAGGGGCTACGCCTATCCCACCAGCAACTAAAATTACATTAGAGCACCCCGCAAAAGAATCTCTGTTATCAAAAATATCCCTGCCATAATAAAAACCATTTCCTAGAGGGCCTAATATCTCTAGAGTATCTCCCTTTTTATATTGCGATAAAAGACGTGTTGCTTTGCCTCGTATTTTAAAAATAATGAAACAATCTTTATTTTTAATTTTGTGAATACTAAAAGGGCGCCTTAATAAAACACCGTTTTTATTAAGGCGAATATGGAGGAATTGACCGGGCTGTGATTTTTTCGCAAGAAAAGGGGAGTAAAAACTCATAAGATGTATTCCTTCTGCTACTCGGTGATTACTTTTGACTATTGCCTTAAAATTCTTCATTATTCCTTCTGCATAAAGAGCAATATAAAATTAAACCTTACTAAAATAATATTTAGCTGCCGTAATCACTCGTTTTAAAGCTTGGCGCCTTTTGTGTTCTATACTGTAAAGACCCCACCGTTTTCTCTGCGCTCTTTGAACTATACCATTTGTTTCAAGAATTAAAAGGTGCTTTGATGTGCTCTTGTAGGAACTCTTTATTCTTCTGCTTATAGCCTCTACAGAGAGTTCCTTTATGTCTACCAGTGTTTTTATTATCTTTAGGCGTTTATCATTACTAAGTATTTTAAATAATTTGGATGTAACCTTATCCATACATATTTATTCTACTCTTTAAGCGAATAACAGATACATTCATTATAACAAATAAAATACCTGTTGCAACAAAGCTTTAAAGACTTTCTTTTCTAATCCTGCACTCAATAAGTCCCCGTACAGAATTGCCTAGATATACCTTCTGCGCCGCAAATAAGTCCTTCGCAAATATAACCTTTTCTCTTGCTTCTTTCTTTTGTATGAGATGCTCTCGCAAGACTCCTCCTAGAAGCCCACATGACACAGGAGGAGTAAAAAGAGTCTTCCCTATAAGCACAAAAATATTTGTCCTACTGCCTTCCGTAACTTCTCCTTTCTCGTTAACAAAAATAACTTCCCACATTCCCTTTTGTAGTGCCCAATGCCTTGCCCTCTCATAAAAATCACGGTGACTGGCCTTATGGTACAAATAAATATTCCTTGAGTCGACTGGACTCTCATACAGAACAGCTGTTACTGGCCTGTTGATTCTTTCTAGCAGGGTAAATGAACAGCTGATATCTCCATTATGAGCAAGAACAACCCGCACCTTATAAATTTTGGATTTCTGAAATGACTTTGCCAAAAAAAATAGTTTTCTCTCTATTAAAGATGCGCGAAAAGGGATATTAAAATAGGCAGAAGAATTTCTTAGCCGCTTCATATGTAAATCGAGTGAATAGTACCCATTATTATCCCAGCGAATTGTTTCGATTAGAGAAATAGGGAATACTTTTTTTGTCAAAAAAGTTGCCTTTAATTTGGCCTCTTCGTATTCTTTATCATCCACAGAATCATACACAACGCCCCCTCCTACTCCTAACACTCCTTTTTTCTCTCTATTGATATGTAAAGTGCGTATTGCGACGTTAAAGCACATATGCCGCTGGGGTGAGATATATCCTATCGCCCCACAATAAACTCCTCGGGGATATCTCTCAAGCTCTCTTATAATCTGCATAGTGCGTATTTTCGGAGCACCCGTTACCGAGCCACAAGGGAAAATAGCACAAAAAATATCTTTTATTGAAACATCTTCCCTAAGATGCCCTTCTACTGTTGAGGTCATCTGCCAAAGAGTAGGGTATTTTTCTAAAACAAAGATATTTTTTGTTTTTACAGTGCCTATCTTAGATATTCTTCCTAAGTCATTTCTTATAAGATCAACTATCATAATGTTTTCTGCTCGATTTTTACTGCTCATCTTTAGCTCTCTTGCCTTTCTAATATCTTCGGCGGCAAATCTTCCTCGCCTGATAGTCCCCTTCATGGGCCTAGAAATAATCACCCCTTCTCTTACAGAGAAAAACAGCTCTGGAGAAAAAGAAAGGATATGCTCTAAACCCGTATTAATAAAAGCGAGGTAGGGGGTGGGCTGAGACCAACACAGATAGCTATATAAGCTACTAATATCCCCTTCAAGTTCAAAGGTCATCGGAAAAGTAAAATTAACCTGATAAGTTTGGCCTTCTTCAATATACTTTTTTATCCTGTCTATGGCATAATTGTATTCTTTTCTTGTTATTTCTGCCTTAAGGTTCTTTATGCGAAATAGGCGGTTATGCATATTACCACGGTTCTTCTCGACACAACCGGTACCATGAAAAATCCAAGGCTTTTTAAATACACCCATCCAAGCAAGAGGAACGACTCGTGTTCTTGGTATATACGATCTGAGCGTCTCCTCAAGACAGTAGCCAAATTCATAAGAAAAAAATCCTGCTAACCAGTATCCTTTATCAAGACATTTCTGTATTTTATTAAAAAATCTCTCTACATCATCTGGCGAATCTAAAACTAACTTATTCACATAAGAATCGAAAATAAATGGCGTACAATTATTTTTACCGTATCGTTTTGCCTCTAGGAAAACGTATGGAACATCTGTGGAGGCAAGATGTTCTGCGCTCAATAGATGCGTCCCTGTCTCTCTAAACGACATCTTCCTTGCTGTTTATTAAAAAATAAACCTCTGGAAATACCTAGAGCTCCCTGGAAAGGTTTTTTCTATTTCTGACATGCAGGGCATAAATATGTTCCTCTTCCTCCAATAATTTTTCTCACAATAGGTCTCTTACAACGCAAACAAGGTTCTCCCTCCCTCTGGTATACTTTTAAAAAGGGAACGTAATTACCCGGGCTACCATTTATCTGTCGATACGTATCTACGGAGGAACCTTTGCGATTAATCGCTTCCTTTAAAATATTTTGAAGGCAGATATAGAGGGTTTTAAGCTCCTTCTGAGATAGAGTGTCTGAGCCTCTTTCGGGATGAATCCCTGCACAGTAAAGTGACTCTTGAGCGTATACATTACCTACACCTGCTAAAAAACTCTGGTCCATAAGCAGAGGTTTGATTTTGGTCTTTTTGCCTTTAAACAGCTCTATAAAAGCCTTTTCTTTTAGCTCTAAAGGGTCTGGCCCCATTGTTTTAACAATGGAGAGATTGTGCCAATCATCGATAAGTTTAAGTTCGCCAAGAACACGTTGGTCGCAAAAATTTACTTTCCTTTTATCGGAAAGCTCAAAAATTACCCGTGCAAATTTCTCCTCATCTTTACTTACAAGAATCCAGCCGCTTATACGCAGGTGCACAATAAGAAAAAGGTGTTCTTCAACCTGAACAATAAGGACTTTACCCTTACGTAAGAACTGTTTCAATGTCTTTCCTTTAAGACGCGCAGAAAATTCCTTCGCAGAAACCCCTTTTATAATTCTTTTATCGCGTACAATTACGTCTTTTATTTTTTTATCTCTAATCTCCTTCTCCAGTTGGCGTCTAATAGTTTCAACTTCTGCCAACTCAGGCATAACCCCTCCTTTTAAAACCCTTTATACCTTATACCTATGACAACAAAAATAATACATAGTGCTCCTCCTATAACAAGAGTCTCTTGGATAAAAGAGTGTCCTTCTAAAACCCTTTCTCCTGCGATCTCAAAGATAAAGAGAGAGCTCAACACGCAAATAGCAGAAGCCAGTTCTTTATTAAACCACTGCGCCTTAAGAGGGAAGTATTTTTTTAATTTCCCACTAGTTACCATTTTCAATGATGGAAAGAACACAGGAACACGTTGTTTATACTCAACAAACTCATCTGTAAAATTTATCTTCTAAAAATTTTTCCTCTTTATGCATCTCAGGATAATAAAACAATAAAAACACTACAAGAAACACAATAAAAACCCAGAGCTTAAATATAACTAACACCGCACCCATTCCAATAAGAAACACTCCTAAATACATGGGGTTACGACTTAAGGCATATGGACCATTTTTTAAAAGTTTTTTTCAGAGGACTCTTCTGCTTTGTATCCACGAGAAGAAATACGCAGAAGAAACCCCAGAGTAACAAGAAGCATACCAAAGATATCAGTAAAGTAATCTAAAAAATTATTGGAATAAGGAACCCAGAAAATTTTTGCTCCTATAACAACTCCAATAACAGAAAGAAATATAAAAAATCCCTGACGACGAATGCGCTTTTTCATTTCTCCTTTACTGCTTGGATGTATACCTTTCTTGTACGTGGTCCATCAAACTCACAAAAATATATCCCCTGCCATGTTCCCAAAACCAACATTCCTTCTTTAACAATCACAGTAAGGGACGAACCCAAAAGAGAAGCTTTGATATGAGCGTCGGCGTTACCTTCTAAATGAGTATATTCTCTACTGTAAGGTACAATCTTTTCTAAATGGTTTATAATATCTTTTCTCACGGAAGGGTCAGCATTTTCATTGATGGTAAGGGCAGCTGTTGTATGGGGACAAAACACAACACACAATCCTTCTTTTATTCCGTCTGTCTGAATAGCTGTCTTAACACGAGAAGTAATGTCAATAAATTCTACTCTTTTCTTTGTACTTATCTCTACTATCTGCATTACTTTAACTGTCTATGGTACTCCTGAATGCTCTTTACCGAAATATCCTCCTTAATTAAAGACTCTATAGCCTTAAGAGAGGCGATTGCCCCTGCAACGGTGGTTATAGAGGGTATTCTGTATAAAATAGCTGTACTTCTTATCACCACCTCATCCTTGCGAGGAATTCTTCCTGAAGGAGTATTTATAATAAGGTGCACGTTTTTGTTTTTGATGTAATCTAAAATATTGGGTCTTCCCTCAGCAAGTTTTGGTAGAACAACTACAGGGATACTGTGTTCTTTAAATATTTTACCTGTCCCTTCTGTAGAAAGAATATCGAAGCCTAACTTTGCCAATCTCTCTGCTACAGGGACTATGCTCTTTTTGTCCTTATCCTTAACAGAGATAAAAACCTTTCCTTTCTTAGGCAACATTTGCGATGCCGCTAACTGACTTTTAAGATAAGCCTTACCAAAATCAAAATCAATGCCCATAACTTCTCCAGTTGATTTCATCTCTGGTCCAAGCATTATATCTACACCAAGAAAACGGTTGAAGGGAAACACCGATTCTTTTATGCATTTGTACTGGGAAACTACCTCTTTAGTAAACCCTAATTCCTTTAGTTTCTTACCTACCATAACTTTTGCTGCAAGTTTTGCCAGAGGAACGCCAATCGCTTTAGAAACAAAAGGTATTGTACGAGAAGCACGAGGATTAACTTCCAAAACATAGACAACCTTGTCTTTAATGGCGAACTGGATATTCATAAGCCCTACAATATTAAGTCTGCGGGCTAAACTGTATGCAGCCTCCCGTATTTTATCTATCATCTTTTCTGATAAACTAAAAGGGGGCAGACACATTGCACTATCTCCTGAATGTATGCCGGCTTCTTCAATATGTTCTAAGATTCCTCCGATAACAAAATTCTCTCCGTCACCAATCAAGTCCACATCAACTTCAATTGCATCCTCTAAAAACTTATCGATAAGAATCGTCTGATTCATGGAATAAAGAAGGGCCTCCTTTACAAAACTCTCTAGGGTGCTTAAATCATACACTATTTCCATAGCCCTTCCTCCCAATACGTATGAAGGACGTACCATAACAGGAAATCCCAAACCAATAGCTATTTCTTTTGCTTCTTGAATACTCTTGGCGATTCCGCTTTCGGGCTGTTGCAAATTACATTGATGAAGAAGCTTTTTAAACTTGTCTCTGTCCTCTGCAACATCAATATTTGTGGCTTTGGTTCCTAAAATATTCACACCCTCTTTTTCTAATTCCAAAGCAAGGTTAAGAGGAGTTTGTCCTCCAAATTGCAAGATGACACCGAAAGGTTTTTCCTTCTTGACTATGTTTAATACATCCTCAGCGGTTATAGGCTCAAAATACAATTTATCAGAAGTGTCATAATCAGTAGAGACTGTCTCGGGATTACAATTCACCATAATTACCTCTATGCCTTCTTCTTTTAAAGAAAAGGCAGCGTGAACACAGCAGTAATCAAACTCAATACCTTGGCCAATACGGTTAGGACCTCCCCCTAAAATCATAACTTTCTTTTTATCGCTCAGGCGTGCCTCACATTCCTTCTCATAGGTAGAGTAATAATATGGGGTGTAGGCTTCGAACTCAGCTGCACATGTGTCTACAAGCTTGTAAGTAACTTCTATCTTGTGTCTTTCTCTAAGAGCTCTTATTTTCGTCTTGTGGAATCCAGAGAGTTCTGCTAAATACGCATCAGAAAATCCCATTTCTTTTGCCTTTCTCAATATCTCTCTATTCCACTTTTTTCTGCTCTTTAAAATATTTTCAAAAGTAATTATTTCGTGAATATTATTTAAGAACCATTTATCAATGCCAGTTAAACTGCAAATTTCTTCGATGCCCATCCCTAACCTAAATGCATCAGCGATATAAAAAATTCTTTTGTCGTTGGGTATAGCAAGATGCTCCTTAATCTTCTCCTTAAGTCCTCTCTTATCTATAATTGGATCTTTCCCAATTAAAGAATTTAAACCGGTTTTACCTATCTCAAGGGCACGGATGCCTTTCTGCAAGGCCTCTTTAAAAGTACGGCCTATTGCCATAACTTCTCCTACGGATTTCATTGATGTAGTTAGGGTTTTATCAGCTTGAGGAAACTTTTCAAAAGTAAAACGAGGGATTTTTACCACACAGTAATCAATGGTGGGTTCAAAAGATGCGGGAGTTTCTTTAGTAATATCATTAGGAATCTCATCTAAAGTATAACCTACTGCGAGCTTCGCTGCGATTTTAGCAATAGGAAAACCTGTTGCTTTGGAAGCAAGAGCAGAAGAACGAGACACGCGAGGGTTCATTTCAATAATTGCAATGCGTCCGTCTTTAGGGTTAACAGCAAACTGAATATTGCTTCCCCCTGTCTCAACGCCAATAGCTCGTATTGCGCGAATAGCAAAAATCCTCATTTTCTGGTATTCAACATCTGTAAGAGTCTGTGCAGGCGCAACGGTAATGGAATCTCCGGTATGTACTCCCATGGGATCGAAATTCTCTATAGAACAGATAATAACAACATTGTCATTTTTATCTCGCATAACTTCAAGCTCAAATTCTTTCCAACCTAACAGACTTTCCTCAATAAGCACTTCTCTTATTAAACTTAAATCCAGACCTCGCTTTACTATCTCTTGAAACTCCTCCACATTATAAGCAACCCCTCCTCCTGTACCTCCTAAAGTAAATGCTGGCCTAATTACACACGGTAGTCCTACATATTCTAAAGCCTCTCTTGCTTCTTTTAATGAGTATACTGTTTTTGACCGGGGCAACTCGATCCCCGCTTTCTGCATTGCTTCTTTAAATAGTTCCCTATCTTCTGCTCGGGCAATGGCATCTTGATTAGCGCCAATTAGCTCTACATTGTGCTTCTTAAATATCCCTCTCTTTGCTGCCTCAAACGCCACATTCAAAGCGGTCTGTCCTCCTAAAGTAGGCAAACATGCGGATGGTCTTTCTTTTACAATTATTTTCTCCAAGACCTCAGGAGTTATGGGTTCAATGTACGTTGCGTCAGCAAAATCAGGATCGGTCATAATAGTAGCGGGATTGGAATTTAAAAGCACCACTTTAAAACCTTCTTCTTTCAAGGCCTTACAGGCTTGTGTCCCTGAATAATCAAACTCACAGGCTTGAGAAATTATAATTGGCCCAGAACCAATAATCAAAATTTTTTCTAAATCTTCTCTTTTAGGCATATCTATCCACTATAATCTTTCATCATTGCCACAAATTCCCCAAAAATATACCGAGCATCAAAAGGACCTGGTCCGGCTTCGGGATGAAACTGTACGCTAAAAACTGGCAATCTTTTATGCTTATGACCCTCTGGCGTATGATCATAGAGATTAATATGTGTCTGTATTAAATCCCTATCAGGGATGCTTCGTGGAGGAACAATAAAATTATGATTTTGAGAAGTTATATCTATACGATTTGTTCTTAAATCCTTAACAGGGTGATTGCCTCCATGATGACCAAATTTAAGCTTTTCTGCGCTCCCCCCGAAGGCAAGCCCTAAAATCTGATGCCCTAAACATATGCCCATAATTGCTAAATTAAGTTCCTTGTTCTTAAGGCGGTTGATGATTTCCTTTGCTGTTGCTATAGCGGGAATCACTGCTTCGGGGTCTCCAGGCCCGTTAGAAAAAAGAATGCCTTGCGGCTTAAACTTAAGGATTTCCTCCAATGAGGTTGCCAGAGGCACTACAATCACCTTCTTTATGTATCTTTTTAAATTTCTTAAAATACTAAATTTTACCCCACAGTCAATTACCACCACTGTATAAGGAAAAGTTCTTGATTCCTCCATTTCACGCAGCCCCATACCTTCCTTCCATTCGTACATCGTACTACATGTAACACTACTGGCCAAATCCCTACCCACAATGGAAGGAAACACTTCTAACTTTTTCTTTAAACTTTTCAAATCATAATCCACTGTAGAAATTATGCCTTTCATAGAACCAAACTGACGTAGGCGACGCGTAACCGCACGAGTATCCACCCCCTCTATACCAACAACCCCGTGTGTTTTAAGATAATCGTTGAGTGGGCCGGTGGCTCGCCAGTTAGACACAATCGAAGAACTTTCTTTAACAATAAATCCCTCTGTGTGGATATTCTTTGACTCAAAATCATCATTATTTACCCCATAGTTACCAATTAAAGGATAAGTCATACAAACAATCTGTCCTTTATAAGAAGGGTCGGTAAGAATCTCCTGATAACCTGTCATAGAAGTATTAAATACAACCTCCCCTATAGTCTCCCCTTCTGCACCAATACTGGTTCCCTCTAAATAAAAGCCGTCCTCTAAAAGTAAAATTGCTTTACGACTCATTCTGCAGGCTATTTGCCAAACTTTCCCTATGTATTTCTTTTAAACTTAACCCCAAGAGTATACATGCTATGCCAAAAGTGTGAAACCACAACCTGTCCAAGGGCAGACTAGGATAAAAACTTAAAAACTCAAACAGTTCAGAATGGAGTGTAAGAATAAAACAATATCCTAAAAATTGGCTCAGAAAAAGAAAACGAAAAAATCTATAATGCATACTATTGTTCCTTTTAACGCTTAGTGTAATGAGTAAAAATAATATTGGCCAGAATAGATGCCATTTATACATTGTAAACGTTTCCTTACTAATTACCTTTGCCATCAATATTACTCGCTGATTCAACAGATTAAAACTTACACCATGTCCTATAGATATAATCCCTGGCGAAAGCAGCATTACCATCCATACCCCATTAATTAGAAGTACCAACGTAATACATCTCACTGCCAAACGCAACCCTTTAAAACCTTTAAATACATACAGCATTGTGGCAACATAGGTAATTAAGAACACGGCGCCTTCTAATTTTGTCCAAAAAGCAAAAGCAATTAGTGTTGTAAATAAATAAAAATATCTTTTATCGCGGGTAAGATAAAACCTGAATAACATAATAGCTGCGCTTATGTTATAGCATAACATAATAACATCGGCACAGCCGGCGTAAAAACCACATGTATGCAAAATAACCATAGGAGTAAACAGAAACACAAAGGTAACAAGAAAACTTTTATAAGGCTTAAGAAATTCGCAAAGATATGAATACACAATAAATAGAGACACTACACCAAATGTAAGGGAAATTAGCTTTAGAGCCGACTCGTTAAATGTCCCTAATATAACGGAGAGAAATGTTTCGTTTAAAACCAAACTAAGGGGATACGAAGGCAATGACACAAATTGCAAAAATACCTTGCTATGAAAAAGCTCTAGAGGTATTTTTGCACTTAAAAAACATATTTTTGCTTTCATTCCCCATAAGGCCCAGCTATCAAAACTAAAAAATGGCAGTTTCACCCAGTAACGTAGCATAGCAACTAGGGTAAATACTATTAACAATCCAAAGTAAACATTTCTTCTACACCATTCTAATATTATCTTTCCTTCTCCTTTACACAAAAATGATATAAAGAAATACACCCCACACATTGCTAAACCAAATACTAACATATTTCCTATAAATAAATCTTGAAAAACAATAGATGCAACAAACAATACAAAACTTACCAACCCAAACCCTAAAGGCCACAGCAATAGAACATCAATGGGGCTGCGTTTTTCTTTAGGAAAAAGCCTAATAAAACAGCTACCCACAAAGAATACTATCATCAAATACACAACAATCATCTCAACGCATTCTTTTTAATATGTAAAAATCCTCTTTTGAAGCATATTGCTTAAACAAAGGAAACATGTTTTCATTGATAGAAAATCCTATTATATAGTTGATTCCTTCTAAAGCGCTTTCTTGTGAAGATGGATTGACATGAGACCAATGGTCTACAAGAAACTGATACTTCAACTTAAAACACCATACTTTCATATCGGGATATAAATAATATCTTAGCCTGTACGGAAAAAAAAGGGATAGGTGTTTTTTGTTAAAACGGTATTGATTAAAAAACTCTGGCGAGGCAAAGAAAAAGACATCACTATTATAAGGAATTTTACTTCTGCACCAGTTGGCAATTTCTACCAGATTCTCCTTAATGCCATTTGCTTTATCAATCATTGTCAATGTTTCCTCCTTTATGTCTCCTTGTACCTCAAAAAACAAATGAATATCGCTACTCAATTTAACAAACAATCGTAAGGAAAATATGATTAATATGCTAAACAGTACAGCCGCAATTTTCTCCCTGAAACTATATGTTTTTAATTTTTCTCTTAACAAAACTAACCGCCTCTTTAGGGGTATCTACCGTTACAACGCCTTTTATGTTCCACGTTTTTATTCCCACTACAGGTTTGCCCTCATTAAGGGCAAACGCTATTTCTGAAAGAGTCCCGTATTTACCATCTATTGCAATGACCACCTCTGCTGCTCGTATAACTAAAATATTACGCGCATATCCTAAACCTGTGGGAATTGCAACATCAAGGTAAGGATTCGCTTCTTCTCCTTTGTAGCTCGGCAAAATACCCACAGTCATTCCTCCCCTCTTTTTAGCTCCTTCGCAAACGGCCCTCATTACCCCTTCTCCTCCACCACATATAACTGTCCATCCTTCTTTAGCAATAAGCTCTCCCGTCTTTTCTGCTACTTTATATATAGCCTTTGTGCACTGGAATCCTCCTACAACCGCAATGTTTATCTTACTTCTCATATAACTTCCTAATAATGTTATTTTAATAACTGGTGCCCCTGGGCTGAATTGAACAGCCATGCCAGGCTCCGGAGGCCTGTGCTTTATCCGTTAAGCTACAGGGGCAATTTACAAAAATTAGCATTTAACGAGTGGTTTTAAGAGAGGTCTTAACTCTTCCTCTAAATATTCCCTATCCTTTGTCCGCTTGCCCACAACCACTTTTCTAAAAACAACCTCTCCCTCAATACCCCTAATAAGCGAGACAAACTCATCTAAAGCTCTACCTGCCCCTTTAATACTTCCTGCTGTAAGTAAAGCTGCGCATTTTTTCCTTTGTAACCCTTGCGCTTTACTAATATAACTGCGCATAGCCGGTGTTATTGTAAAAGCCCACACCGGCGAGGCAAAGATAATAAAATCATATGCAGCAAGAGACATGTTGTCTTCTATATTCAAAAGTTCTACTTCCTTGCGCAAAAATGCCAACCGCCCTTGGGTAAAAAAAGAACGTGTTTCTTTCTTTGGCTTAAGTACTATCTGTTCTGCCAGAACTTCTTTCCTGCTGAGTTTATCTAAAAGAAACTCACACATCCTCTGGGTATTGCCTGAAAATGAATAATAAATAATTGCTACCTTCATGTTCAAAAAAGTGTCATCTGTCCTTTATCTTCTGTTGTATTCTTCTCGTCAAATATTTTAATCTTGCCATACTCTCCATCAAAACCTGGTAAAACATTAAGCTGTTTTTCCCTTATGCGCCTTATACCTTCAGCAAGGCGATGAGGCAATTTAGAATAAAGCTCCTCCGTAGGAATATCCACTAAAAGATTAAACTCAGAATCAAACTCTCTTACCAAATTCATATATTCTTTCTCTACACTCTTACTCTTTTTATCCACACCTTTAATCTCGGCAATTATCTCGTCTAAAGGAACTAAGCTCTTGTAGCCGATTGCATTTTCAGGAACAAAACCTTCGGGCCTATCCGCTAACTCATCTACTCTATAAAGAACCCCCTTGGTTAAAGGCTTTCCGCATACAGGGCAGATCCCGTTGTGTCTTTTTGTCTCTGCGGGATGAAAACGTATATTACAGTTACGATGTCCATCATAGTGATACTTGCCTTCTTCCGGAAAAAACTCAACAGTATAAAGAAACTTATTCTTATCCTTTGTCTTAAGTGTCTTTTTTATTTCCCAGTAATCAAGGGCACAGTCAAACACATTAGCCTCTCTGCCAATGCGGCTTGGTGAGTGTGCATCTGAGTTAGAAATTAAAGTATACCCATCTAAACAGGACAGCCTCCAGTTCATAGGAGGGTCGCTGGAAAGACCCGTCTCCAAGGCGGTTATCTTGTCTGTGTATTTACCAAAAGCTTCTTCAAGAGAGTTAAATCCGGAATTGGAACCGAAGACACTAAACCAAGGCGTCCAGATATGGGCAGGAACAAGCATAATATCCTCGGAGATACCAAACAACTCCTGCGCCAGCATCTTACAACTCATCCCAAATACGGGTCTCCCATCACTGGCTAAATTACCATGGAAACTAAGCATGCGATTAACTTCTGTGGCGAGTTCAAAAGAAGGGACCATAATTATATTATGAACACGGTAAACTTTATTATTTTGGGAAAAGATATTAGAAACCTCTACAGAAAGAATAAAATATACGCCGTCGCAATGTAACAGGCCTTTCTCAGGTTGAGGTTCTAAATAATGCTTCAACTCCTCTAACCAGAGATGATGGGTAAAATCGCCAGTTCCTAAAAGAGTAATGCCTTTGTAACGTGCCCACTTTATAAGGTTAGGAATATCCATCGTCTTTGAGGTGGCTCGTGAATATTTAGAATGTATGTGAAAATCGGCTATAAATCTCATCTAAACTTTAACCGCCTTAAACGGGCCTTGCGCCGTTCTGCTTTACAATCTGATATGTATCTAATAATACGTGCTTTGTCACTATAAGAAAGATCCTTAAACATCACCTGCGTAGTAAAATACAACTCTTTTTTCTTATCTGTAATATACCATTCCATTTTACAACTATCTACTTCTACTTTTACAGTTAAAGGTCCTAACGGCTTATCTATCATAACTTCCATAATTTTCTTAGGACTTAAGAATTCTTTCGCTAAAAAAATAAATCCTTCTTTATTCAAGCTCAAAACAATCCCCTCCCCTTTATGTATCTCTTTAAGAAACTTATACCTGTATCTACAGTTAAGTAATTCGTTTAAATAAAATGTTCCTTTTACGTGTTCCAAGCTTACTCCTCCAAAGAATTTAAAACATTCTTGATGTTCCCCCAATGCGTACCTTCCCAGTATATTTTCTTGCAGTAGTTGCACCTCATAAAAATATTGTGGTTATTAAAAACGTATTCAGGAACTTCGTTTTTAATAGAGGTTTTCTCTGCTTTAAACAAAATACTGTTACATAATACACAGCGGCTGAACATTTTGTTCTCATAAAAATGCAGGTTTAGTTTGGCCTTCAACTCTCTAAGCTGTTCTTTAAGTTCATTGGACTCTACCACTACTGTTTTTTTATCAAGTTCGTCAATTTTGGCTCTCCTGCGGGTAACGATAATCCTATCATCCCGTAGGGCTTCTATAATTAAACTTCCTATGTTATCGCTTGTGTAATAAAGCGTGTCAAAGCCTAAGATTCTCAACCACCGTACCAGCTTTCCTAACTCTTTAGTCACAATAAATTTACTCATTCTTATACACTATTCTACCGCGATGAACAGTGTATTCTACCACACCTTTAAGAGTCCATCCTAAAAAAGGTGTGTTTTTAGACTTGGATAGAAAGCTACTTTCTTGGACCTGCCACTCTTTTTCTAAATTAACTATTACTATATCGGCTACAAAACCTTCCTTAATTTCTCCTTTTAACGGTAATTTTAAAATATGCGCAGGGTTTGTAGACATCTTCTTTACCAGATTTGATAAGTCAATGGTGTTGGCTAGGATTAACTGCGTATAGGCTAAAGAAAAGGCAAGCTCCAAACCAATAAATCCGGAAGGCGCCTGTTCAAATGGCAATTCTTTTTCTGCAAAAGAGTGAGGGGCATGGTCTGTGGCAATGCAATCTATTACCCCCTCTTTTAAGGCCGCTTGTACCGCCTGAACATCTTTCTTCTCTCCCAAAGGGGGGTTAACGCGGTAGTTACCACTAAACCCTCCTCGTTCAACATCCTCTACGGTAAGAAGAAAATAGTGTGGGGCTGTTTCGCAGGTAAGATGAGAAAATTCCTTTTTAGCCTCTCTTATTATCTCTACGCTCTTTGCGCAACTTATATGAGCCAAATGTAATCTGGCATTTACGTAACGTGCTATTTCAATATCTCTATACACACGTAAGCTCTCGCTTATATCAGCAATAGGAGTGATTCCGTATTTAGAAGATATGAAGCTTTCTCGCATTGCTCCTTCTTGAGACAAGCTCTTGTCTTCGCAATGAGAAATAATCAATAAATCGAACATCTTGGCGTACTCTAAGGCTTTCCTAAAAATAGCACTGTCTTCTACAGAATCGCCATCATCGCTTAAGGCACAGCAGCCTGCTTTAGCTAAGGCTCCGAATTCTGTAAGTTCTCTCCCTTTCCTTTCTTTAGTGATTGCCCCTATGGGGAGTATATCTACCAACCCAATCTTTTCTGCTTCATCGATAATCCAACGTACGAGTCCTTCGTTGTCGATACACGGAGAGGTATTGGGCATACAACAGATGGTGGTAAATCCTCCTTTTACTGCCGCTTGAGAGCCGCTCAATAAATCTTCTTCATCCTCTCTGCCGGGCGTACGCAGATGCGTATGCATATCAATAAAACCGGGCATTGCAAATTTACCCTTCGCATCTATTTCCTTATCTACCTTCTCCCTTATATTCTCGCTTATCTTTACTATTTTACTGTTAGAAATTAATATGTCGGCCTTAAAGGTAACGTCAGGATTAACGATAGTTGCGTTTTTAATTAGTACTCTCATTGTCTTTTTTTTGAGTTCCTATTAAATAGAGCACTGCCATTCTAATGGCTAACCCATTTTCCACCTGGCGCAGTATCAGGGGATGCAATTTCTCTTTAAGCGCAGAGCTTATTTCTATATCCCAGTTAATGGGACCGGGATGCATAATTAAACAACTACTCTTTGCTTTTTTGAGACGAGTGGGTGTAAGGGAAAATTTTTCCACGTATTCTCTTATGGAAGGGAAAAACATACCACTTTGGCGCTCTCTTTGAATTCGCAGCATAATAACAACATCTACATCTTTAATTGCTGCGTCTAAATCATAAAAGACCTCTACACCCATTTTTTCGAACTCATAAGGTATTAGTGTTTGGGGGCCACACACCCTAACTGCAGAAGAAAATTTCTGAAACCCAAATATGTTAGAACGGGCAACCCGTGAATGTAGAATGTCTCCCACAATAAGAACCTTTAATTTTTCTAAAGTACCTTTTGCCTCTTTTACGGTAAACATATCTAAAAGCGCCTGGGTAGGATGCTCATTTTTGCCATCGCCAGCATTGATAATACTGGCTTTAGTATACTTTTTAAGAACACCTAACGAAGCGCTTAGACCTATGCGAACAATCAAAATGTCTGGACGATAAGATTCTAAGTTCTTTATGGTATCAATTATACTCTCTCCTTTGCTTAAACTGCTGGTAGAAGAGGAAAAATTTAAAACGTCTGCGCTTAACCGTTTAGCTGCTAACTCAAAAGAGGTACGCGTGCGTGTAGAATTTTCGAAGAAAAGATTAATTACTGTTTTACCTCTTAAGGCAGGCGTCTTCTTTACTTCCCTTTGGGAAATTTCTTTAAAGTTTTGGGCTATGCTAAAAATAGTTTCAATCTCTGGGCGTGATAAATCTTTAAGCGCAATTATATGTTTTTTGGTCCACCCTTCCATTCTCATCAACTTGCTGGCTCAAGAACAACTACTTCTTCCTTTTTATCTATTTCATTAAGCCTTACTTCCACCAACTCTGTTTTTGCTGTAGGGATATTCTTACCAACAAAATCAGCGCGAATAGGCAACTCGCGGTGCCCTCTATCAATTAACACAAGCAACTCCACTCTCTTAGGGCGACCGAAGTCGGTAATCTCATCTAAGGCAGCACGAACGGTTCTTCCTGTAAAAAGAACGTCATCAATAAGAATTACTACTTTGCCATTGATATCAAAATTGATTTTTGTCTCTTTAACAAGGGGGCTTGGGCCTACAGTTGTTAAATCGTCGCGATAAAGAGTAATATCCAAAATGCCTAAGGGAAGTGCTATGCCTTCTATTTCTTTTATGATATTTTGTAGCCTTTGGGCAATAAAAACTCCTCGCGTTTGAATGCCTATCAACACAAGCTGTCTTGTGTCAGGTGTCTTTTCTAATACCTGGTGGGCTAACCGATAAAGAGTCCTTTTTATGTCTTGGGCAGATAAAATGCGGGTTTTTTCTCTAAATCCTTCCATAAAAAATAAATCCCACCTTACTTGGTGGGTCTAATTGTCCTTTTCTTTCTCTCCATCGTTACTCCTTGCTGGCCTCACGGGACCAGCTTAAAGGCTTTCTCAAATATAACTTAAAACATCGTGTATGTCAAGGATAATCTGCAAAAAGTGATTTTACCAATAGAGTCTTAGTGCTCTAAGGACTTAAGAATTTTCTTGCAAGCCTCTTGAATTTCTCCCATCGCTTGAGGAGTAAGCACAAAATAAAGCCCTCCTTTAATGCGCCGCTCTACCTCCTCAAAAAAAGCCTCAATCAGCAATACATAATCCTCCTCATCGTAAGGAGATGCTACGGAATGAATAATTTCTGTTAAAGGGCCGTTTATAAGAGTGGGAATAGAAGGAACAACAGGGGTTTTTAAAAAAATACTTAAAGCGCCAGCATAAGACCCAATCACAACATTGCCAATTTCTTTAATAACAGAAAAACCCATTTCAGTAAATTGTGCAGGCTTCTCCCTATCATGATTCTTGTAACACATGCTAATGAGCTGAAAGGCGCTTTGTTCTTCTAAAATAAGAACAACGCTTCCCGATATCCCACTTAAAATTCTACTCTGTACGCTTACCACCGGAGTATCTGTAGAAATTTTAGCCGTTAACTCTTGGGGATGTAAAGATTCCAAATTAGGCAGAGTTAAATTTATTTTTTTCTTAAGCATCTCCGAAAGGGCACGACTTCCATGCGCTGCAGCTATGGAGCTTACTTCTCTTAGAATATCCATTTCATCTTTCATTGAATTCTCCTTGTGATTAAAT